>DMYC01000360.1 GCA_003482695.1 Clostridiales bacterium UBA8960 | reverse complement strand
GTTTACTCTACCAAGTTATCAATCGGACTGGATGTTTATATCTTGCCAAAAAAATATTTTGCAAAAAAATATGCGTTTTATGCGACGCAATATGGCGGCATACACAACCATTATAAAGTAGATGAGACATCACATCACGTACCGCTTGGAACAGCACATTTTTTAGAACACCAAATTTTTGAAGACAAAGAAAAAAGCAATTTTGAGAAATTTGAAGCGTTGGGTGCGAATTTGAATGCTTATACGAGTTCGGCATCGACGGTGTACCATTTTGACAGTGTCGATCATTTTGAACAGGGCATCGAATTGCTCGTGAGTATGGTTCACAATACAGATATTTCGGATGCGTCTGTGAGTAAAGAAATTGAAGTAATCGATCAGGAAATAAGAATGTATATGGATGAACCTGCTTGGGATCTCAGCAACAACCTTTACAAAGGTCTGTTTCACGATCATCCGATTCGCTATGAAATCGCAGGCACTGTGGAATCCATCAGAGATATTGATAAAGATGTGATTTTGAACTGTTATTCGCATTTTTATTCACCGAACAATATGAGTCTTTTTCTCTATGGTGACATAGAGGTTGAAGGCACGATTGAGTGGCTGGAAAATTTGTTTGCGAAGTTTCCTAGAAACAATACCCCCAAACCTAAACTCATCCTCCCTGATGAGCCGTACAAAGTTAAATATTCCAGGATGGATGTCAGGAAAAACATTAGCAAAGGCATGATGTTACTTGGGTTTAAAGGGGATTTTTCGAAGTTTCAAGTCGAAAAGGAAGAGAAAATTGCGGCCCTAAAGATCGCAAACGACTTGCTATTCGGTAGGAGTAGCCGATTTTTTATGGATGCTTATGAAAAGGGCGTCGTTACAGATGCTTTTGATTTTGACTCCCAAGTGGGTGACGGGTATGCCATGTCTCTCGTGGGAAATGAAACGGATCAAATCGACAAGCTTTACGAGATGATACTAGAAGAACTGCGTCACCATCAGATAAACGGATTTGATGAAGACGATTTTATCAGAATGCAAAGAAAAATCACAGGCAGAACGGTGGCTTCTTTCAATTCACTTCAGTCTATCGCAGGCAATTTCACACAATCCGTCATGCGTGGCAACGACTTATTCAAACAAATGGAAGCCTATCGAAAGCTTACTTTAAGTTCAGTCAATGATGCGGTTCGCACATTTTATGATTTGGAGAATCATACGCTGTCTGCCATCCATAAAAATCAAAAGTAAGAGAAGGAGTCAATAATGAATCGTTTTGCATTTGAAATATTCGGCGTCGGTATCGCATGGTATGGAATCATCATCGCAACAGCCATGTTCATCGGATCGCTTTTGCTCATGAAATACGGTAAAAAATACGGTTATAAAGAAAATGACTTATTGGATTTGATTCTTGTCGTTCTACCGATGGCGATCTTATTTGCCAGACTTTATTATGTGGCGTTCGAGTGGGACTACTATGCGGCAAACCCAAAGTCGATCTTGGCGTTTAGAGACGGTGGCCTTGCTATACACGGTGGGATTATCGGAGGACTACTTGGCGGATTTATCGTCTGCAAAGTAAAAAAACTGAACTTTGGCGATTTGGCTGATATGGTTTCGATGCCTTTGATTTTAGGGCAAGCAATTGGAAGATGGGGCAACTATGTTAATCAGGAAGCGCATGGAGGGCCAACGGATTTGCCTTGGGGCATCTTAATTGATGGTGTAAAGGTACACCCGACATTTTTATATGAGTCCATTTGGAATTTATTGGTGTTTGGTTTTCTCGTGGTCACTTTTAAAAAGAGGCGTTTTTACGGTGAGCATTTTGTGAAATATCTCATACTCTATTCTGTAGGCCGATTCTTTATTGAAGGTTTGAGGACGGATAGCCTAATGCTTGGGCCACTCAGAATTGCACAAGTTTTCAGTTTGGTATCGATTATTGCAGGGATTATTTTTATAGTGGTAGCACATAAAAAAGATTTGTGGAAAATAAAGGAATAAAAGAATAGGTACACAGCACTAAAAATGCTGGAAAGAGCGACTTTATATTAAATAAAGTCGCTTTTTATATTGCAATTTTTACAAAAAAATATTAGAATTAGACTAAATAGTGGTAGAAAGTGTATTAAAGTGGGTAGAAAGACCATACGCCATAATAAAATGGGTAGGTGCCAATGTTTACGGGTGAATACAAACACGGGGTCGACGCGAAAAATCGATTGAGCATTCCTGCTAAATTCAGGGAAAAGCTCGGAGAACATTTTTACATAACAAAAGGACTCGATCACTGCCTGTTCGTATTCTCTATTGAGGAGTGGTCGATTTTCGAAGCGAAGCTTAAGGAACTGCCACTTTCAAATAAGAAAGCGCGTATGTTTGCTCGCTCATTTTTTGCAGGCGCAACGGAGTGTGAACTCGATAAGCAAGGCCGTGTTTTACTGCCACAGACATTAAGAGAACACGCAAATATTGATAAAGATGTTTATATCAACGGCGCTGGATCTAGAATCGAGATTTGGGATTCGGCAACTTGGGAATCTTATAACGACTTCATGACGGCGAACATGGACGATCTGGCTGAAGATATGGAAGAGTTGGGAATCCGATTCTAAAAGGAGCGAGTATGAGCTTTAATCATGTGAGTGTATTGTTAAAAGAATGTATTGAAGGACTAGATATTAAACCAAACGGCACTTATGTCGATGGCACTTTAGGTGGAGGCGGACACTCGTTTCACATCCTTCAACGTCTTGAAAATGGTCGATTAATCGGAATTGATCAGGATACGGATGCGCTTAATGCCGCGACCGCCCGTCTTAAAATATTCGAAGAAAAGTTCATACCAGTCCATAGCAATTTTTCAAATTTAGCTCAAGTATTAAATGACCTGGAAATCAAAAAGATAGATGGATTGTTGCTGGATTTAGGTGTTTCTTCATTTCAACTTGATGAAGCGGAACGAGGATTTTGTTATATGAATGACGGAAAATTGGACATGAGGATGAACCAGTCCGATACGTTCACAGCTTATGACATCGTAAATCAATATAGTGAACGCAAACTTACAGAGATCATTTCCGAATATGGTGAAGAAAATTGGGCAAATCGCATCGCCAAATTCGTCGTGGCCGCTAGAACGGAAAAACCGATAGAAACCACGTTTGAGCTTGTGGACATCATAAAAAATGCTATTCCAGCCGCTGCTCGCAAGGATGGCCCGCATCCAGCAAAAAGAACGTTCCAAGCGATTAGAATAGAAGTGAACAATGAGCTTAGAATTATCGAGCAGACGATTGAAGACGCTGTAAAAGTACTGAATAAAGGCGGAAGAATCGCGATCATCACATTCCATTCGCTAGAAGATAGAATCGTAAAAAATGCATATAAAAAATTGGCGCAAGGTTGTACATGTCCGCCAGAATTTCCAATTTGTGTTTGCGGGGGCAAACCCAAAGTAAAAATCATTTCAAAAAAACCGATTTTGCCTAAGGATGAAGAAGTAGAATTAAATCCAAGGGCGAGAAGTGCAAAGTTAAGAGTGGCTGAGAAGAAGTAACTTGGGGGTTTTCATGACAGCAAGATATGAGATGAACGACTTTGATATTGAACAATTTAATGAATCTCAAACTGCGAAGATTGTGAGCATCAGAAAGAAGCGACTTGAAAAAGAGAATGCAAAGAAAATCGCACTTCATCATTTCATGAACATGCTTCAATCTGTATTAATTGTACTCGTGATAGCGGGTCTATTCAGTTCGTACATCTATAGAAACGCTCAAGTCAATGAAGCCAAATACGACATTTTTAATTTGAAAGCTGAAATCAAGTCATTGAGTGCACAAATCGAAGAACTTGGTGCGAAAATTGAAAATCAAACGGGACTTAAAAACATTGAAAAAGTTGCCATAGAAACTTTGGGTATGAAATACCCTTCAAAAGAGCAGATGGTCTATATAGATTCACAGTATCATTTTGCACTTGGATCCACATCGCCTCAAATTATGGTGGAACCGGTCGTAAGAAGAGAATCGAGACAACCTTTGCTTGAAAAACTCGTTTCAGCGTTGTTTAATGCAAACAAATAGATTCTTAAACCCTAGCCTTTGACGATTCGCCATGGTCTAGGGTTTTGTTTATTGGTCGATTATTTAAAATTGATAATTTCTCACCTTGGGTTATAATATATAGTAGCGATAAAATGGAGGCGCATTAAATGGGCAAATTCAGAAATAGAATTTTTGGTTTTTATGTATTGATGACGCTGCTTATGTTGGCACTTGTGGGAAGACTCGTATATATCCAGGTGTTTTGGAGTGAAGAACTCACCCAACTTGCAAGGGCGCAACAGGACAAGAATATAGTGATTCCCGCGGAGCGTGGGAGTATCCTTGATAGAAATGGCGACAAGTTGGCATTCAGCATCAAGACCTATTCAATATGGGCACAAAGGGCTGAAATAACAAAACCAATTGAAACAGCGAGGCTAATTACAGAAACGATCGATGTCGATCCTGATGCGATCGTTAACAGACTGCTGAGCTCTCAATCGACTTTTGTTAAAATCGTCAGCAACATCACGAAAAGTGAAGCGGATCTCATTCGTTCAAAAGGCATTAAGTTTATCTCAGTGACAGAAGACACCAAAAGGCTATATCCATATAACACGCTTGCATCGCACATTATCGGCAACGTCAATGCGGATGGAGAGGGGTTTCTTGGACTGGAGTTGTTTTATAACAGCAGCCTTAAGGGGTTACCGGGTCTTTACAATGTCACAACAGATGTTTATGGAAGACAGTTGGCCTACGGTACCGATAATTTAGAGTCTGCTGTGGATGGTCAATCGGTCTGGCTGACCATAGACGACACCATTCAATTTTTCGTCGAAGACAGACTTGAGCAGGCCATGATTCAACACAATCCCAAATCGGTATCAGCCATTATTATGGATCCTAAAACGGGAGAAATAATAGCGATGGCATCTAAACCGGACTTTGATCTTAATAGCCCGAGAAGTTCTGGCGAGGATATGGATGAGATCACATGGAAAGCGATG
>DMYC01000132.1 GCA_003482695.1 Clostridiales bacterium UBA8960 | reverse complement strand
CGTATTTGATGCCCATGGTATCAAAAAGTTGGACCCCAATATTGCGCCATTAAAAATTATAGGGTGATGAATATGTCGAATCAAATCTACAAAAGAATAACGGATTTAAGAAATCTGATTGAGCAGTACAACAAAGCGTATTATCTTGAAGACAGTCCAAAACTAGCTGATTTTGAGTTTGATGCTCTGATGAATGAACTTAAAACATTGGAAAGGGAAAATCCGGAGTACGATGATCCGAATTCGCCTTCTAGACGTGTGGGTGGCGCAGTGCTTGAAATTTTTCAGAAAGTGCAACATTCAAGTCCGCTATTGAGTTTAGACAATGCCTATGATGCAGAAGATTTAAGAGCATTTGACGCAAGAATTAAAAAAGAATTGGGTAAAGCGTTATCTTATACCTTAGAATACAAAATTGATGGGTTGACTGTCGCTCTATTATATGAGAATGGACAGTTTGTTAGAGGTGCCACTCGAGGAGACGGCGTTACA
Source organism: Clostridiales bacterium UBA8960 (assembly GCA_003482695.1). Lineage (GTDB taxonomy): Bacteria > Bacillota > Clostridia > Peptostreptococcales > Acidaminobacteraceae > Fusibacter_C. The sequence continues at coordinate 3,830 of DMYC01000132.1, read as the reverse complement.
GGTGAAGATGTCACTGAAAACGTGAGAACCATCAAGTCGCTACCGCTAAATATAGAAGGCGAAGGTGTGCTTGAAGTCCGTGGCGAAGTGTTCCTATCCAAAGACAGTTTCGTTAAACTCAATGAGAGGCAGGAACTTAATGGAAAAGCACCGTTTGCAAATCCGAGAAATGCTGCTGCTGGATCGCTAAGGCAACTTGATTCAAAAGTAGCTGCCTCAAGGGCATTAGACGTTTTTGTCTTCGATATCCTAAGTGGATTAAATGCTTTTGATGTAAGCAATCAAGAAGATGCATTTACTTTGCTTCATACGTGGGGATTCAAGACAGCAAAACTTCAAAAATTCGAGTCGATAGAAGAGATCATAACGTATACAAGTGACATGGTCGATATAAGGCATCAGTTGCCATATGAAATTGACGGTCTTGTCATTAAAGTCAATGCGTTTGAAGCGAGGGCAAAACTTGGGAACACAGCAAAAAGTCCAAGGTGGGCTATCGCTTATAAATTTCCTGCAGAATTGGCATCGACAGTGATTCGCGATATTCAAGTTCAAGTGGGTAGGACGGGTGTCATAACCCCACTCGCAATTTTTGAACCTGTTCAGGTCGCTGGTTCGACGATCGGTAAAGCGACCCTCCATAACCAAGATTATATCGACGAAAAAGACATTAGGGTTGGGGATACCGTCTATGTTCAAAAGGCAGGCGATGTAATTCCTGCTGTCGTAAGCGTTGACTTGTCTAAACGCCCTGAGGGAACAAGTCGATTTGTATTGCCTACACATTGCCCGATATGCCACTCAGAGACGTTGAGACGGCCTGGAGAAGCAGCTCTTCGATGCATCAATGACAATTGTCCGGCAAAACTCAAGCGATTGCTGATGCATTTTGTGTCGCGTACTGCGATGAATATCGACGGGTTTGGCGATGCATTTGTTGAACAATTCATTGATAAAGGACTTATTGAGTCTTTGGCAGATATATACAAATTGGTTGAACATAAAGAAGAAATAATGAATTTTGAAGGGTTTGGTGAGAAATCCGTCACAAAATTACTCGGCGCAATAGAAGCGAGTAAAAAAAATGATTATTATCGTTTGATTGCTGGGCTTGGTATTCCATTAATCGGTGAGAAAGCGGCGAAGACGCTCGCAAAGTACTTTCCAACGATGCAACAGCTGATGGCGGCTTCTTTTGAAGAACTCATATCAATCGACGAGATCGGTGATAAAATGGCGATGAGTTTAATGCAGTATTTCGGACAGCCTGAATCCAAGATCTTGATTGAGCGTTTGGCCGGTTATGGTGTTGGCATGACCTCAAATCAAAAGGTGGACACAAACGGGATTTTATATGGAAAAACAATTGTTGTGACAGGTACTTTAGTCAAATACACGAGAGATGGCATCAAAGATGTGATCGAAAAAAATGGCGGGAAAGCAGCTGGAAGCGTTTCGTCAAAGACCGACTTTGTCGTGGTAGGAGAAAACGCCGGTTCCAAGGCAGAGAAAGCCACTCAGTTAGGCGTTAAAATACTATCTGAAGATGCGTTTGAAAAATTGCTTAAAACGGAATAAGTTGAGTGGATGAGGAGCAGGGAATGGAGATAGGCAAGCTTAAAAATGAGATGCTTGGCGAGATTGTACTCGCTGAAATAAAGCCGATTAGGGAAGACATTTTAATAAGGCCGAGTGTTGGAGAGGATTGTGCAGCCATCGCATTTGACGATTTCGCTTGTGTGCTGACCACGGATCCAATCACTGGAAGTGGTTCGAGTTTAGGCCATTTGGCAGTCCATGTTTGTCTCAATGACATCGCCTCAAGTGGTGCTGAGGCCGTTGGCGTGTTGCTCACTTTGCTTTGTCCTGTTGGTACGACGAAGGAAGCGATTCAAGATGTTTTGCGAGAAGCGAACAAATCCGCAAATGCCATGGGTGTTGAGATAATCGGTGGACATACCGAAGTTACGGACGCGGTTAATCGAATGGTCATCTCGGCAACAGCAGTCGGAAAAACAAAAACGTCATGTTTGGTTAGAACGTCTGGTGCGCATGCGGGTGATTTTATCTATCTGACAAAACAAGCTGCAACTGAAGGAACAGCAATTATTGCACATGATAAAGAGAACGAACTTAAATGCGTATTAACCGAGGATGAAATCGAATCGGCAAAAGCGCTTATGAGTGCCATCAGTGTTGTGCCAGAGGGTCGCATCGGAGCTAAATCAGGTGTTAGTGCGATGCATGATGCAACTGAGGGTGGCGTCTTAGGTGCCATCCATGAGTTGTGCGATGCAAGTGGCAAGGGATGTATAGTCGATAAAGCTGCAATTAGAATCCTCCCAGTTACATCGAAGATTGCGTCGCACTTCAATATTGACCCTTATAAATTGATTGCGAGTGGTACGATGGTGATGACGGTATCCGAACAAAAGTCCAAGGGACTAGAAGATTTGCTGCTTGCATCAGGTATAGAATTTACGCGCGTTGGCTTTATAACGGATGAACCCAAAAAAATATTAAAAACGGTGCATGCTGGTGGTGAAGTCGAGTTTGAGGAATTGTTAGCGCCAGAAGCAGATGAACTATATAAAGTCGTTTAAACCTTGAAATGGATTTACAAAAAGGAGTTAAAATGTTGAAAGCATCGAGCATAAATCAATCAAAATGGAAGAAACAACTCGTGATCATATTATGTCTATTGCTCATGATTCCGAGTAATATTTCATTCGCCAGTAAATACTCAGAGTATGAGAGCGTTGAACTTAGGGATGGCAGCAGCCAGGTATATAAAGAATATCAACCAGTGAATTTAATGATTCGAGGGATGGATATTTTTTCTGACGCACCTGGAATTATAGTTGGTGGCAGAGCACTTGTGCCGATTGCTGCAATTCTTACAGAGCTGAATGTAGCCTACCAATGGAATGGGGCGACTAGAGAAATCACGTTTGCAAGCAATGGGAAAAAAGTTGTGATGCAAATAGACAACAAGTACGCGACCATCAATGGCACACGAACCTTATTGCCCGATGGTGTCGCGCCTAGAGTCATGACGTATAAAAGCATCACAGGCGAATTTGTCTCAAGGACTTATGTGCCTATTAAATTTATTAGTGATGTGCTGGATTTGAGTGCTTCATGGATCGCGGATACGAGAACGGTTGCCATTAACAAGAAGGCCCAGACTCTCACAAATGCAACGATCAAGTTCAAAGATTACAATAAAAATGAAATCGGCTTCAGTGTAACGGGCGAAGTGGACTATACTTCTTATGTTGTGGATGGTGCCAATGTCGGTGGCAAAGATAAAATTGTCATCGATTTTCAAAATACGATCTTACAAATTCCAAGTGGCGCTAAAGTGAACAACGGCGTTTGGACGCTTCCAATCAATGATGGCATCTTTGGACTTGACATGATCGAGATATCTCAAACTAGCACGAATCCACATAACACGAGAGTCACGATTTATCAAAATGAGCGTCGTGGCAACAAGGTGTATTACAATCCCACGACGAAGGAAATGGTCGTTCAGTTCATCAACTCTGTAAACGAGGTATCTGTTCAAGAAATTTTCAGCACCGATACAGTGGTGATTGGAACGAGAGAAAACCCGTATTATAATGTTGACATCGTCGGAAAGACATTGATCGTTGATGTCATCAACAGTTATTTAAAAATAAATGATGGCGTGTTTCAGGCGTTACCTGTTAACAAAGGAAAAATCGATACAATATCGTATCAGCAGCTCAATACGAGTAACAGCGATATGTATTCGCCGGGTATGGAAGTGACGCGGGTGTCCATTGCACTTAAAGAGGCGATTA
>DMYC01000048.1 GCA_003482695.1 Clostridiales bacterium UBA8960 | reverse complement strand
TACATGTAATCATAGCCTTTCTGTTAGTGGCCGCAGTGCTTTCAGGGGGAAAGACGCTTTACTATTTTCTGTTCACAGCAGTGATTGTCTTAATTGGCATGGCAATTATGGTTGAATACAATGAGCGCAATTTGTATATATTTTATTTAACAAGTGAAAATGCAATCCATTCGGGTGACAAGATCAATATCAACTATAAGATCACAAATACAAGTGTGGTACCTATTTTCCATACCATCATTGATTTCAAGCTCGATAAAAAAATGAACACGGAAGCGAACTTAAGAGAGATTGCCTATTTTGGCAATTTTGATCGAATCAATTTTTCTAAGGAAATTATTTGCAAATACCGTGGCTATTATAAAGTAGGTCAGGTTCGTGTTGAAATTTTTGACCCGCTGATGCTTTATAGACGTGTCATTAACTTTAATAAAGAGATTGATATTACAGTTTATCCTCAGGTGGTGCCGATTAAACAAAAATTGATTCAGTCTCAAGATTTCTTCGGCACTTTGAAGGCAAGCCGACGCACGATTGAGGATAGAACGAACATCATCAATATCAGACCCTATATACCTGGAGATCAGCTAAAGAACATACACTGGAAGCTAAGTGCGAAACGTGATGAACTGCATACGAAGGAGTTTGAACAAACGGTAAGCAATAAACTGTTCATTATGGTCAATGGGCAAAATGAGGTCAATATAGATTTGGACCGTGAAGAACTTATGGTCTCTTTTGTTCTGTCTTTGATGAAAGAAGTGCTAGATGAGGACATTAAGACAAAGGTTCTTTTGAATGATGGCCATTCAACGGTTATTGAAGGCAGTTCGAAAAGTGATTTTCAAGGGTTCCTAGAGACTCTGACAAGTTTTGAATGTATCAGTGATCTCGAGTTTTCAAGTTTTGTTAACAACCACATCACGGATCAATATATTGATGAATCCAGAGTTCAGAATTCTATCATATTAGTTATGCAAACGATAGATCAGTCCTTCCTAGATGGAATTAATACGCGTGGACAAACCATAAATATATTCACATTTACACCAAAAACCGCCGATGCGAGAGAGTTTGTTCTTAGAAATGAAAGCAAAGTGTTACGTTTTCACTATATAGATCAAATCATGGATGTGACGTATGGAAAATAGACAAAAGTTAAATAGATGGACAACAGGATATTTAATTTACTTTGCACTTTTATTGACTCTGAATTATTTTGTGAAATTTTCAGTGGACTTGCGTTTGCTTATGATCATTCCACTCATTTCATATTTCGGAATCTTTCTTGTTAAAACGCATAAGAAGGCAGCTATTAGAACGGTTCTTGTGCTTATTGCTGTCGTACTTTTGATTTATGGTGTCGATTTTCTTATAACCACATATGCTCAGTATCAGTCAAGAGACGTGCTTATCCAAGACGGCAGTAAAACGCCAGATAGGAGCGAGTCTATTGGTTTGGTGGCAAAACGACACGATGTAACTTTTATTCATTATTTGAGAGATTCAGTTGATTATACAAAGGTTTATGAGTATGGAAAATGGCTCGGAGTCGAGCGCATCTATAAGCAACTTTATAGCGGTGAAGAGATTGAAACCAACGCTAAATATGAAGGCTATACATTTTTGTGGACCTCTATTTTGATCGCGGTGATCATACTGCTGATTTTTGAGACAAAATGGCTAAAATTTTTACTTGCCATGCCACTTTTTCTTTATGTTTGGCTATGGTATATGTTCATCGACATGCCATGGCATATCACTGCCCTCTATTTCGCGGGAATTGTCGCATTTTTCATCATGGACCATCAAGAAAAGTTGTTAAAAGATCATAAGGCTTACGACACAACCTATTACAAAGTGGATAAAGTGATGCTAGGCAGCTTGGGGATTGCAGGAGTCGTCATTTTGCTTTCAGGGTTATTGATGGTTGCATTTCCAATTAAGCAAGTCAATTATGTCGTGGATTTGTTGACCCCAAATTTATGGGGAGCAAGAAGCGGTTATGAAAATGATCGACTTAAAATGTATACCTTGAGAGAAACGGCATTTCAGACCAGTGGTGAGATTCTTGGTGGGCCAGTTGGACCAATCAATATTGAAGACCCGATTTTTTGGGTGAGCCTAGATAAGGAGATTGAGGAAGCCGTTTATTTAAGAACGGTCGTCAAGGATTATTATGACGGCTTAAGGTGGCTCAACAACAGTGTTATATACAAAAACAACTTCAAATACTATTTAAGTGATGATAGAAATATTGAGATGCTGAAAGCGGGTGCTTACGAAGGCATTAGTGGTTCTATTTCAGTGAATCGCAAGGATACGAAAACGGTCACCTTGTTTACACCGATGGGACTTATTCAAACCGATTTAGGAAGTGATCAAGTCTATGTCTCCACCGAATCGGAAGCTTTTTTTAAGTCGGGTGCATTTGTTAAATACTTGAATGAGTATACTTTTAACGCGACACAAAGAGATTTTTACTTCGATACGGATCATGATTACCTTCAGTTGTCAAACATGATTGAGCCAAGAACATTTGAACTGGCACTGTCACTCGGTGAGATGGGCCAAACGGATTATGAAAAAATGCTGCGGTTGACAAACTTCTTATCCCAAAATTATACGTATAGCTTAACCCCTCCGAGTAATCGAGAGCGTAAGGATTTCGTGTCTGATTTTCTTTTTGACACGCAAAAGGGGTATTGTACGTACTTCGCATCTGCATTATCCGTTATGGCAAGAATAAATGGAATACCGTCAAGATACGTGGAAGGCTTCAGAGTGGATCCAAATGAAGTGCGTTATGGAGATTATTCTAAAGTGACGGAAAGAGACGCTCACGCATGGACAGAAGTTTATTTGGAGGATTACGGTTGGGTTATTTTCGAAAGCACCCCTATTTTTTCTGAAGTTGCGGACTTGGGATCGACTCCAACACTTGATGAAATTCTCGATGAAGATGATGTGACGGCTCAACCAGGTGAAACGCCTGAGGAAAGGCTTGCTAGAATTGAGCAATTGAATTTGGATGAGCTATTGGCAGAGGCAGATGGAGGCCGAGGCAATTTTAGCGATATTGATATTCCCAAAGACGACGAAGCGGCACTCGTGACTTCAAATAGACGAAGCTTTTTATATTTTGGTTTGCTATCGCTGCTCGCCATACTTGTGCTCTTAGTTTCAAGGTTGCCGATTCTTTACTTAAGAAGACAAACAACACATGGGTATGCGATTCGGATGCTATATCTTCTTGCCTATCTGACGGCGGAAGCAAAAGGCTACTCACGTAGTGAGCCAGAGTATGTTTTGAATAAATCGAATTTTAAAGATTCGGATATTCAAATCTGGATGCGACTTTTATATGATCAAAAGAGCCGAGTCAACATGGATACGATTGTTAGAGGCATTGACACCCTGATTGAACCGATCAAAGAGGCCAAGATGGCTTATAAACTCAAAAAGGGAAAAATGGCCTACTATAAGTTCAGATTGCTCCGCATCAAAAAAATAATACCATAGATAGGAACCCTTTTAACGTGTTATAATGTAAAAAAAGTCGTTAATGGGAGCTAGATAAATGAACTTAAAAACGATGCCACATGATATCAATGCAGAGCAGAGCGTACTTGGCTCTCTAATCCTTGATAGTGATTTAATAGGTGATGTAATAGAGGTTATAAGCTCAGAGGATGAGTTTTATCACGAAGCACATAAAGAGATCTATAGAACGATAAAACGCCTGTTTTCTGAAGGTAAAACCATCGATATGATTACGGTGTCTGATGAGTTGACAAAGAACCAGTTGTTGCAAGCCGTTGGTGGTTTCGAATACCTATCTGAACTTTCTGATGTAGGGACGTTGATTTCGAATGTTTCAAACCACGCCAAAATTGTACATGAAAAATACACATTGAGACGCCTGATTAAAGCTTCTACGGAAATTGTCGAAAAAGGTTATGAAAATCACGACGCAAACATTTTGATCGAAGAAGCGGTATCAAGTATTTTTGAGATTTCCCAAAATAGAGATAAGAAAGGATTTCAGGCGATTTCCGATATTCTCCAAGTCACTTACGAAAAAATTGTTCAACTGCATGAAGACCCAAATGCTTTAACGGGTGTTCCAACTGGATTCGATGCACTTGACGAGATAACAAATGGTATGCAACGGTCTGACATGATATTGATCGCAGCGAGACCTTCCATGGGAAAGACGGCTTTCGCTCTCAATTTATGTCAGCACGCAGCCGTGAAAGAAAAGAAAAGCGTCGCCATATTCAGTCTTGAGATGGCTGCTGAACAATTGGTACAGCGTCTACTCAGTGCTCAATCACTCGTTTCTATCGGAGATATCCGTACAGGACAGATCGAAGACGACGACTGGTTTAAGCTTGCACGGAGTAGTGCACAACTTGCCGAAGCTAAAATATTCATCGATGACACGCCGGGTATTACAGTTGCGGAGATAAGAAGTAAATGCAGAAGGCTTAAGATGAGCCAAGGGCTTGATCTAATCATGATCGACTACCTTCAGCTGATGTCCGGAGGTGGAAAACAAGAGAACAGACAGCAAGAAATTTCCACGATCTCGCGTTCGTTAAAGAGTATTGCGAGGGAAATGAATTGCCCTGTCATCGCTTTATCGCAGCTTTCACGTGCTTCGGAGCTTAGAGCGGACCACCGCCCGATCCTTTCCGACTTACGTGAGTCGGGTGCGATTGAACAGGACGCCGACCTTGTTATGTTTCTTTATAGAGATGAGTACTACAACCCGGATACAGTGGATGAAAAATTAAAAGGCATAGGTGAAGTGATTATCGCGAAACAAAGAAATGGTGAGACCGGCAAAATCTACTTGGCATGGCTTGGCAAGTACACCAAATTTGCGAATACATCTCAAGTGAGGTGATGTATTGGAACTTGAGTTCAGGAAACTTCGGAGACAAGATGCATATGAATTTGTGAAGTGGGGACGACATGAAGATCCCCGCTTCTATCAGTATAACTTTCCGTATACAAAAAAAGAGGAGTTCGACGTTTGGTATTACTCAAAACAAAAGCTACTGAGCAAAAAGGTATATGGGCTTTTCTTAGAGGACTATCCATTAGGATTCATTACGCTAAAAAACATAAATTGGTTTAGCAAAAGGGCGGAGCTCGGTGTTGCGGTTGATCCAAACCATATTAGCGAAGGGTTTGGAACAGAGCTGATTAAGCGGTTTCTTGACTATGTCTTTTCACATTTTCCCATCGATACGATGCAGCTAAGGGTGGCACATTTTAATCAGCGCGCTCAAAAAAGCTATGAAAAGATCGGATTCAAGTTTGTAAAGCAAATCGTGGAACCTTTTGAAGAGCAGAGCTTTAGAACGATGATCATCGAAAGATATCCTGAGCAATTTGATTTGATAGGCGATTTGCTCTTTACGACGTTTTATGTAATGGAAATAAAAAAAGAAGATTGGAATACTTAAGATGGCTTTGAAACCAAACGGTTCGAAGCTGTCTTTTTTTAAAAAAACCTGTAGATAATTGAAGTGAAATAGACTATAATGTATTTATTATGTATTTTGTATTCACATACTTAGCAAAAGAGGGGCAATATGGATAGCATTCAAATAAAGGCTCGCGCCAAAATCAATTTGACTTTGGATGTACTTGGTAGACGCGAGAACGGATATCACGATGTTGAGATGATTATGCAACAAATAAACATATATGATGTGATCACGATAAAAAAGACGTCGTCTCATGAAATCAAATTGACATGCTCGGATGCATTTTTACCACTTGATGAAAAAAACTTGGCTTATAAGGCAGCAAAAGTCATGTCTGAGACGTTTAATCTCAACGTGGGTTTTGAGATCCATATAGAAAAGAACATACCCATCGCAGCTGGTTTAGCTGGGGGAAGTACAGATGCGGCGGCCGTGATCAAAGGCATCAATGCGCTATGTGAATTAGATTTGCCACTTGAAAAGCAACAAGAAATCGGATTTACCCTTGGTGCCGACGTTCCATTTTGTTTCATGGAAGGGTGTGCAATCGCGAGGGGGTTAGGCGAACTGCTTACGCCTATTAGAGGGTTTGAACATGCTTGGATGGTACTTGTGAAACCATCGTTTGGCGTTTCGACTAAAGATGTATACACAAACTTTGACTTTGGTAAGGTGAAAAGGCGTCCGGATACGTGGGGGATGGTAAAAGCACTTGAGGGGCAAAATAGACATGAGATCTTATCGGGTCTTTGCAACGTTTTAGAAACGGTGACACTTAATATGCATCCCAAGGTTTCAGATATTAAAGCTCTACTTGCGAGTTTTGGCTCTGAAGGGGTACTGATGAGTGGGAGTGGGCCGACTGTTTTTGGTGTTTTTAGCAGTTATGAACGTGCAAAGACGGCACATAAGAAGCTTAAGAAGCATTATCCACAAAGTTTTGTCGTTTCAACATACAATTAGAATATTAAAGTTTTGGAGGGGTTATGAGCGTGAATTTTGATAGGTTAGAGATAAGAAATTATAAACCACTAGGTGAAGTCGTATTTGAATATCTTAGAAATGCGATTTTAGCAGGCGAGTTAAAACCAGGTGAACGATTAATGGAAGTTACGATCGCAGATCAACTTGGTGTCAGCAGAACCCCAGTGCGTGAAGCAATCAGAAAGCTTGAAAAAGAGAGCTTTGTCATCATGATTCCTAGAAAAGGCGCTTATGTCGCAGATTTGACAAAGAAAGATATTATGGAAGTTCTGGAAATCAGAAAAGAACTTGAAGGTTTCGCGGCTTCACTTGCTGCAGAACGTATGACGCTTGAAGAAAGGGAAACACTTGGTCGAGTGGTGGAACGGTTTAACGAGTCATTGATCAGCATGGATAAAAAAAGCATGATTGAAAGTGATAATGAGTTCCATTCTTCTATTTTTGAAGCGACTAAAAATCAAAGGCTGATTAACATCATCTATGATTTGCACGATCAATTTCAAAGATTCAGATTGATTTATTTCAATGAGTTCAACAACTATAAAGAAATTCAAGCCTCACACAACCGCATATTCGATGCCATAATCAAACAAGATGCTGCAACGGCGAGACTTGAAGCAGAAAATCATGTCGACAGCATCAGATCGCTTGTAAACAAATGGATTTCAGAATAATGAATGCACTAAATTCAACCATTCAAGTTAAAGTCATCTCCCAAATTATCGACAGCAGTGGTGAAAAAACCGACATGACCCTATATACACCTGCGACTTATAAGCATGAGCACAATAAAGCATTTCTCATGTATGAAGAAACAGAAGTCAGTGGAATGGAAGGGGTAAAAACGCTACTTAGTTATGATGGCAAAGTGCTTCAGATCAAGCGATTTGGTCATCTTAATAGTCTGCTTAGGGTAGAAGTTGGCGAAACGTACGAGAACACATATAAAACGCAGTATGGTTTGTTTCTCATGAAGACAACCGGCAAAAAAATTAAGTGGACAGATTCTGGCCATTTAAATATTGAATTTCATTATCTGCTTGAAATAGAAGGCGATCCAAATCCGCCTTCGGAGGTTCACATCATCATTGAAGCTGAAAGGGAATGATATGCCGATAAATAATCGCCGTGCCTATGAAGTGAAAAAGAATGTCGAAAATCGGATTTTGCTGAAACGTCTCATTTATATGACGTTTATATTCAGTGTTTTTTTGACAGCCTTGATTTATATAGGGAAATTATATGGCATGATGGAGCTCTATTTTGCTGTACTAGTCTACACCATCATTTTGGTTTTTTTCGGTTATTTGAGTTTTCTAAACTATGAGAGTAAAAGCGATTCGCAAATGAAAGCACTCGTCAAAAAAGAAGGCATCATCAGTGGTGAACTTGTCCTGATCAATACAGAGGAAAAGCTGAAAAACATTCTGTCTTTGGAATTTGAACGCTGTTTCAATAACAACAGCGAATCTGCCATCATATTTTTCGATGTCGATCAGTTAGGCGAAGTCAATCGCAATTATGGGTATAATACAGGCGATCAAATTATCATCGAGATTATATTGTCGACCAAAAGATTCATCAGTGAGTCTGCGCTATTACAAAATTCAGGTGCTGTCCTTGCAAGGGTAAAAGGGGATACGTTTGCTCTTCTCATGCCTAATATTACTGAAAAAGGCGGTTATTTGGAGGCGGAAAAGTTAAAGACAGTCATTCAGACGCTTAGGCTTGGAATCGAAGAGCCAATAACTTGTCGATTTG
>DMYC01000164.1 GCA_003482695.1 Clostridiales bacterium UBA8960 | reverse complement strand
TGGAGGTATTTATGGATTATAGTCGTTTATCAAGAGAATCACTAATACATGAAATCGAACAGTTGAATCGCGAAGTTGAACGGAATAAAATGGTCCATAAATCGAGTCAAGTGGGCATTCAAGATTGTCTTGACGAAATTCAAGCACCGGCATATTTGGTCAATGAGGACTATAACGTGCTTTGGGCAAATGAATTTTGTACCAAATACTATTCTGATGTATTAACGCGAAAATGTTATCAAGTCTTTTTTGGACTTGAGGATGTTTGTCAAGGGTGTCGACTTCAAGAATGTATAGGGCATTTGAAATTGATGACTTCTATTGTCACAAAATCGACCTCCTGTGGCGATGTTAAATGTACGGTCAGGTATACGCCATTGATAAGCAATGGCACCTTGAAAGGTGTGCTGGAAGTACATTACCCGATGGAAAATCTATATAACTCTGATCAAATTGGTATAGACGAGAAGCAGAATCTCATTAATACGATAGAAAGCATGAATAAAAAATTCGATAATTTGACTGAAATGATTCAAAACTTCACCAAGGCCATGCTTGTGCCACTTAGATCCTTCAACGGCTACTTTCGAGTCATAGAAGACAATTCCAATGACCTGATTCGAACGCAATATATGGATATATTAAAGATGAATTCCGAAATTTTATTTGAAACCCTCAATAAGATGTTACTGTATACGCGGTTTGAAAATGGCAGTTTTATGGGGCGAAAAGAATCGTTCAGTTTGAATAGGCTCATAAATGAAACGGTAAAACAGGCGATTGATCACAGTGATATAAGAAGCACAAGATTTCATTTAGTATTAAGTGAGACTTTGCCAGATGTGCTCTATGGCGATGCATACAGTTTGAGGCTTTTGTTTTCATATTTACTAGAGTTTGCAGATTACATCGCCGATCAAGAGTTAATAGAAATTAGAATGACAGATATTATGCAAACACACGAAAAATTGACTTTGAAGTTGACGATCCATGTCACCAATTCCAGCAAAGTAAAAGTGAAAGTGCTTGACTATTTTGATATCAGCCAAAATAGTCAGTTTGAAAAAATGGATGAGTATTCTTTTGGGTTAGGCCTATATTTAGCAGGCAAAATTGTTGAAGGACTAGATGGCACAATTGAGATGAGTGTAGGTTCTGATGGTGTTTTTTATGTCGATGTCGGCCTAAGTTATGACAAAATTGTCCCACAAAATATTGAAGTGCATCATGAAAACAATGCGATGAAGAATAAAATTCTGATTGCTGATTTCGAAAAACCACAGCTTTCTCTAGACATTTTTAAAAACTATGACATTTATTTTGCGCATGATGGGGAGGATGCAATCAATCAATATTTTAAAATTGAGCCTGATTTGACCATCGTCAATGTTTTAATTGAGTCTTGTGATGGGTTCAAAGTCTACGATGAAATTGAGCGAAGACGCAAGCAAAAAACGCCGATCATAGCGATTTCCAACAAATTGATTGATAACGAGCGCGAGTTTATGAGAGACTATGGGTTTGACGAATATTATACTAAACCACTCAATGACGATAAACTCAATAATATAATTGAAAATTACTTATGAGGGTGCTAATGCACCCTTTTGTGTTATAATGTATTATAAAAGTTTCTCTAAATTGGAAGGTGAATTATGAATTATCGTTGTATTGCAACAGCCGTTTTTGGAATGGAAGCAATAGTTGGACAAGAATTGAAGACGTTGGGTTATGAGAATGTAACCGTAGAAAATGGCAGAGTGCTTTTTGACGCAGACGAAATGGGAATTGCAAAAGCAAATTTGTGGTTGAGAACGGCTGAACGTGTTACTATTATGGTAGGTGAATTTAAAGCGACGAGTTTTGAACAGTTATTCGACAATGTAAATAAGTTGCCATGGGAGTTATATCTGCATAAAGAGGCAACATTTCCTGTCAATGCGAAGTCTGTAAAATCAAAACTCTTTGGTTTGTCAGATATTCAGAGCATAAGCAAAAGAGCGATCGTAAAAAGGCTAACGAATGTTTATAAAGTGGAATGGTTTAAAGAAACGGAAGAGACATATAGTGTGACTGTCGCAATATTAAAGGATGATGTCACTGTCATGATCGATACGTCAGGTAAAGGCCTTCACAAGAGAGGGTATAGGGAGCTCGGAAATGAGGCACCTCTTAAGGAAACGCTTGCTGCGGGTTTGTTGCTTGTCAGCAAATGGCAACCAAAGATACATTTGATTGATCCATTTTGTGGTTCTGGCACAATCGTCATAGAAGCTGCGATGATCGCCAAGAATATTGCACCAGGTCTCAATAGAGCATTTGATTCGGAGAAATGGAAATTTATTGGGGAAGATGTCTGGAAAGCTGCAAAAAAAGAAGCATATGAGAGCATAAAACACGATTTGGATATCGTTTTGGAAGGTTATGATATTGATAAACGATCCGTAAATATTGCCCGACATAATGCTGAAATCGCTGGAGTGGATGATATCGTTCATTTTCAAGTTCGTGATGTTTTGGACTTCAGCAGCAAAAATCAATATGGGTACATCATATGCAACCCACCTTACGGCGAAAGATTAAATGAGCTTGAAGAGGTCCGCAAGTTGTATCAGCTTATGGGAAAAGTATTTAGTCCATTTAAGACATGGTCAAAATACATCATCACTTCCTACGATGATTTTGAAAAAGCCTACGGATCACAGGCAACTAAAAATAGAAAGCTTTATAACGGAAGAATAAAGACACACTTTTATTTATATTTTGGTGAGAAACCACCAAAAAAAAATAGAGAAATTCAAGAATAGGTGAATGTAATGAAGAAAGGGCGTGCCTTGTCTTGGTTTGTCTTGTTGCTTTGCATAATGTTAGTCATGCAATTTGAGAATGTCATTTCTCAAGCATCAAGACTTGTCAATCACAACTACAAAATGACCAATCAGGTATTTTTTAACTTGAACAACGATTTTGAGCATAGAGTACAAATCATAACCATCAATGACGCTTTTGTAATTGTTGGTAGAACTTCTGTTCAATATATTTCAAGTGATGGTAGATTGATTTGGGAAAAAGATGTTTCCTCTCAAAATGTCAGTGTTGGTCCAGGTAAAAATGGATTTGTCTTAGCTGAAAAAAAGGCAGGAGATGTTTTTGTTGTTGACCGCAAAGGCGTAATTGAAAGCAAAAGGTTTTCAATGGGTGCGATTGAATCCGTTAAAATGTTTGATGATGGGTATATCGCGGTTTTAAAAGCAGACAATGAACTTATTTTGCTTGATGATAAGTTAAAAACCGTTTGCAGCACCATATTACCAAAAGGTGTGATCATCGATTATGAGATTGACACATCAAAACAGTATATCGCAATCATTCTACTCGATTTGACGAGAAAAGAGTTCAACTCAAAGCTCGTATTGACATCGTTTAATGGCAATATCGTGAGTGGAAGCAATTTATCCGAAAAAATCGTCTATCAAATGAGTTTGCACAAAGATGAGATTGCAGTTTTAAGTGATACGGGACTTATGCTGTTTGACTTTAATGGAAAGTTGCTAAGTGAAACAACTTTCGATCAGACGATCAAGAATTTTAGCATGGGTAGTGAAATCTATCTACATTTAATTGGCAAGAACAATGAACTGAACTTAATGGACGTCTTGCCGGAAAGATTGGTTAAAATCAATTATAGAGGTGAAATTCAAAAGGAACTAGAGGTCAAGATTGAAAATGCAAATGGCGTCAAATCCTTTGGAGACCAACTGATTATGTTCAGTAATGACACGGTCATTATTACAGATCAAGAGGGAAAAGTGTCAGAAACGTATTATGGCTCCGAACAGATAAGAAATGTACACATCATCGGTAGATTGAGCTTTGCGATAGAATACATCAACCATTTGGAAATTTATACTTTGAAATAACTGAGGTGGAAAATGAACTTTGCTGATATCGTTGTCTTCGCAATACTTGGGGGCAGTATGTATTTCGGATGGAAAAAAGGATTTATAGTAGCGGTCATCGAATTTTTCAAGTGGATTGCGTCACTTGTGATCGCAAGACTTTTTCATGTCCGATTCACCCGTTTTTTAATTAGCATCTTCGGTGATCCGAGTGAAAAAATTTCAGGTCACGTGAAAACGTATCTTAACGACATGCTTGGTTTCGACGGTTTTATAGAAGAAAAATTGGGCGCACCCCAGATTGAAAATGCCATGAATACATTGAAACTTCCAGAACAGTTTGAAGTGAGCCTCAGAAGCAATATCGCTGCAAAAGCAGTTGATACTTCCACGGCATTTGTAGAAGAAGCCACTTATCAAATGAGCCAAATGATTATCAATGGATTGGGTTTTCTGCTCCTCGTGGTCATACTGCTCACACTGTTTAGCTTTGCACAAGTCATTGGAAACTATTTGTCGAAATTGCCTTTAATCAAAGAGCTTAACAATGGTGGTGGGCTACTGCTTGGTGCGTTGATTGGAATTGTGAGTGTGTACTTCATCATGGCAATGCTTGATTATCTAAGGGCGTTGAGTTTTGCACGCCAAGCACTTGAGTCGGTAGAGCATTCAAGTTACGCCATTTATTTTTACAAGTACAATATACTTCAATATATGTTTAATACGATGTTGTTCAAGGGTCGCGTATTATAAAGGAGACGATCATGGAAATTAAAATTGACGCAAGAGGTCTTCAGTGTCCTAAACCTGTCATTGAAACAAAAAAGGCACTTGAGGGTATAAGAGAAGGCAATATTATTACGGTCGT
>DMYC01000042.1:6751-8327 GCA_003482695.1 Clostridiales bacterium UBA8960 | reverse complement strand
CCCAAAGAAAACAATGGCGATTGAATAGGCAATAAGCGTCGGTTTTAGCATGAATTTCACGTGTGTGAAGACATCTGTACCGGCCATTGCAGGTGCAAGGTTGGTCGTATCCGAAAGGGGAGACATTTTATCGCCAAAATAAGCACCTGAGATAATGGCTCCAGCTGCAATGGGTGCAGGTATGCCAAGGCCACTCGCGATTCCCATAAGGGCGATGCCGATGGTTCCAGCCGTTCCCCAAGAAGTGCCTGTAGCAAGCGAGGTCACTGAGCAAATCAATAAAGTGGCGACTAAAAATATTTGTGGTGTTAAAATGTTAAGGCCATAATAGACCATAGATGGCACAACACCTGATAAAATCCACACACCGATGAGAACACCTATGATCGCTAAAATGACGACAGCTTGCAGAGCCTGCCTTATGCCATCAAACATGCTTTCTTCAATTGCTTTCCATTTGTATCCAATCTTAAGTGCGATAACCGATGCAAATGCTGTGCCGATGAGCATCGGAATGTGTGGGTTTGCTTCGAACACGGCTATGCCTACAGCCATAACGAGCATCAACCCTCCAAATGAGAGTAATGCTTCATAAAAATATGGTTTTCTTACTGATTCCATTTTAAATCCCCCTTTGTTTGATAATTTAACAAAGAGCAAGATGCATGCCAAAATTATCCCAAGCTGAAACTGTTTTAATTTCAGAATTCTTGGAATTTGAATTATAATCAGGCAAGCAAATTTTGAAATAAATTTCAATTTCGAGAAAAAAGCTTCAAAAAAAACCTGTAATCACAAGAATGGATTACAGGTTTATCTTACATATATGTTGACCTTACAATTTGAAGCGATTGATGTTTCGCTGCATATCTTCTGCCAACTTAGCCAAAGACTCACTAGCTGATGCAATTTGATTCATAGAAGCATTCTGTTGTTCTACAGAAGCGGATACCTCTTCGGTACTGGCTGCATTTTCCTCGGAAATGGCAGCCAAATGTTCAATGATTTCAATAATCTGACTTTTTTTATCAAGCATCATGTCGCTCGTTTGATTAAGTGAGATGATGATCTCTTTAACATCTTCAATAGCGCCTGCAATGCCATCGAATTTTGACTGAGTTTGACTGAGGCTTTCAATTTGAAGTGCACTGACAGCTAGAGAACTATCCATGCTTTTAACTGCAATGTCAGTCTTGCGTGTTAAATTAATGATAATATCAGAAATTTCACTCGCGAATCGATTGGACTGTTCAGCCAACTTTCTTATCTCATCTGCGACAACAGCAAACCCTCGGCCTGCTTCACCGGCGCGAGCGGCCTCGATCGCAGCATTGAGCGCCAAGAGATTCGTTTGATCGGCGATCGTTTGGATCATGACGCTGGCGGTTTCGATTTGTTTGACGCTATCGCTTGTTTCGACGATTATTTTCGCAACTTCTTTTGACGCTTTGCTATTGTTTTCTGTCTTATCCTGAAGCTCTTTTAAAACAGAAAAGCCTTCATTTTTTAAAGCATCAACTATGCTTGAAGACACTTTCAGCTTCTCGACCATCTGCTTTTCAGATGTAATCAAAGC
>DMYC01000042.1:0-6732 GCA_003482695.1 Clostridiales bacterium UBA8960 | reverse complement strand
CCGTTTGCGATTTCCTCTATCGTTTTTGCGACTTCATCTGCGGACATCGTGGCTTGTTCACTTGTGGCAGTCAACTCTTCAGATGAAGATGAGACGTGTTCTGAATCTGCGACGATGCTTGAAATAAGCTCAATCAAATTATGCTCCATTTGAAGCGTCGCATTAGAAATTTGTCCTATTTCTGTTTGATCTTTGAGAAGTTTTTGATTGCTGCTTAGTGTTTTACTGCTTAAATCATACTGCGCCACAAGGTTGATTTCTGATGCCAAAATTTTAATGGGATTGATGATGTTTCTTAAGAAATAGACCATCAGTAGGAGGATGAAAACAATCAAAGCAAGTAATATTAAACCGTTGAAGATGAACATTGTCATGATTCTCGAATTGTTAGCAGTGATGTCCAAGGTAATTCTGAAAACCCCGACCACCTCGGTTTCAAGAGGGTTATAGATCGGTTTATAATAGTGGATTTCATCTTTTGATTTGGAGATGAACTGCTCTCCGCCATGAGCCTTCTGTACGTCTTCTTCAACTTGAGCACCTAAATCCGCAAGGGCGCTGCCGATTAAATCAAAGTCGTCTTCGTTTGAGGCATATAAGAGGCTTGCAGATGAAAATACGTCTATGTCTGCTGAAGAAGTGGATTTGAACGTATCGAAGAAAACATCGCTATAACCAAGCTGCAACGTACCGATGACTTTATTGTTGCTTAGGATGGGATAAATGGCACGTACGGCAAGTCCAGAATTTCCAGAATCCATACCTGCGACTTTATTGCCTTCAAGTGCAGAGAATACAGAACTGTTTGAAATTTTGTTATCGCCTGCTCGAGAAGGGTTATGTGCACGGTAAATGACGGTGCCTGTTTCGTCGCCAACTTCCATGATAGAAAGCCCAGTATTCTCATTAAAACGATGGTAGAGTGGATTTATGTAACTTGAGATTTGAGCTTTATTTGCGGTTAATAAGCCATTGACGAGTAAATTATTTGCAGAAAAAACTTCTGCGAGGGATGAAGCTTCATCCATTTTGTTTTGTATTAAGTTGTCGAGTAAAGTCACGGATGTCATGAGGTTGCTTTCGGCATCTTCGTTATAATTGCGAGCCGTTTGTAAAGTTACAAAAATGAGCCCAGCTGTGAGCAAAACGATGAACAATAAGAAAACCAAAAACAACTTGCCGGTTAACCTTTTTTGCATAGAACCCTCCTAAAAATAAATCTACATATAATATAACATTTTACAAGGATATTTAACCATACATATTTTACACATTAAGATATTGTAAAAATAGCGAGTAGAAGTTAGAATAGAAAATAGATTGACTGTTTAGGGGGAAAAATGGCTAAAGCAAAAATAGTGGAAACATATAGCGAAAAATCTTATAAGGGTCTTTATCTTTGGCTGGTTGGACTAGTCTCAGTCATGATAGGATTTGGAACGCTTACGAGTTTAATAGGCGCGGTTTCTGACAAATCGGAGATGATTAAGATTCACTTGTTGCTTGCGGCGTTCATGATCTGGTTGCTGTTCTATGTCATCTTAAAGACGGAACGCATCTATTTTATCTATGGCATCAGCTATGAACGCGCAAAAGTCGCTGGCAGTAAACGAAGAAATATTTTCGCACATGGTTATTTAAGAGTGTTTTCATTTGCAACTTTGTTGTATGCCATGGTGGGTGCTCTATCAACAGTCTTGGCATGGCCTTTTATGACGGATTTGGCGGCTTTTTTATTTCTATATGGCATCGCCGTTATTAAAGGTTCTAAAATTTCACTTTGATTTTGACTTGAGTACTAAAGCGTGGAGGGAATGACGATGATCGTATGGGAATCACATTATGAACTGGGTATTAAATCGATCGATGAGCAGCACAAAAAACTTATAGAGATTACAAGTAGGCTTTCTGAGCTTCTGACAAGTGCAGTTGAAGGAGATGACATCTACGATGATATGGTATTGATCATAAGCGAGCTCACTGAATATACAGTAAAGCATTTCGGATATGAGGAGAAGTTGTTTGATAAGCTGAATTATGTCAATAAAGAGGCACATAAAGCAGAACACAAGCAATTGATAGATGAAATCGAGAAACTGGATTTACGAGCTGTGGACGAGGATCAAGTGACCTATGGCAAGAAAATCCTCAAATTTCTAATCACCTGGGTATTTAAACACATTAGTGGTTCTGACTTTTTATACCGCGATATGATGATTCAAAATGGCATAGAATAAAGGTGTGAGATTATGTAAGGGCTTCGTTTGGAAGCCCTTATTTTTTTTGTGTTTGTGCTTTTCTGATCATTTTTTGATATATTTCAATTAAGTAAGGTTCATTTGAGTGCTCTTGAATTTGGTCTATTTCTACCCAGCGCACATCAGAGGTTTCGTTCACGTTGATGCATGTGGGATCATTTTCATCTGCAATTAGTAGGTATGAGATGTTCAAATGGAGGTGTGAAGATATAAAGTTGCCGTTTTTCATGTGGCCATACACGGGTATGATATCTATGGAAGCGATGTCGGAAGTCAGTGCCTTAATATTGTCAACACCCGTTTCTTCTTTTGCTTCTTTCAGCGCGACATAGAGCATGTCCGTATCGCCATCCGCATGACCACCCGTCCATGTCCAGGTTTGATAGATGTTGTGATGGATCATCAACATTTTAGTTCGTTTGTTGTTGAGGATCAATCCTGAACTGGTCAAGTGTGCAATCTCATTTTTTCTCGTTAGGATATTGTGTTCATACGCATCGATAAATTCAAGTATGATTCTTTTGTCGTTCTCTTCTTGAAGGGAAGTGGGTTTATAGCACAATATGTCTTCTATATAGGTCATAATGGTCTCCTTAACATTCGTGTGATATAATTATATTATGACACGGCCATAAGCGAATTTCAAAGAAGAATTGGGATGTGATAAGATGAAGGTACTTTTGGTTGATGATTCGAAATATATGCGACATTACATAAAAACGATTGTGACAGAAGCAGGGCATGTTGTGGTGGGTGAAGCGTCAGATGGGCAAATGGGCATCGATTTGTACGATGAGCTTAGGCCGGATGTCGTGTTCATGGACATCACAATGCCTGTTCTATCTGGTTTTGATTCGCTTAAGGGCATAAGACAAATTGATCCTAAGGCGGTTGTAATCATGTGTTCAGCCATGGGACAACAATGGCTCATCAGAGATTCGATTTTAGAAGGGGCTTATGATTTTGTCACAAAGCCTTTTAAGGCGGATAAAGTTTTGTTTATTTTAAGTCGATATGGTGAGCACCTTAAGAGATAGAAAAATCCTGAGTTTACGATGATTGCACATCGAACTCAGGATTTTTTTCATTCTGTTAAAATATTGATTTTAGCTGTGAAATAGATGTTATGATTTTGTTTGCCTGATGCAGCTCATCGATGTGTCCGTAGCCGTAACTGCAGCCAATCGTTGTAATGTCGTTTAAAAAGCCAGCTTCCATATCGTGAAATCGATCCCCAATTATGGCCATTTCACGTTCAAAATCAAAAAGCATGTGCTTTAGTATTTTCCATTTAGGCATTTGTCCGTGTTGCGCAGAACATTCAAACCTGTCAAAATATTGGTCCAAATGAAAGACTTTAGCCGCTGTTTGCATGGTGACTTCACCGCAATTGCTCAAGAAAACGAGTGTATAGCCCTTGTCTTTTAAATACTTAAGTGTTTCAATCGCACCATCGTACAAAACCCCGTCACCATTTTCTAGCCTCAATTGCATTTCTTTGCCGATTATCGTCCGCGCTTCCTCTTGATGAAAGGGTGGGCAATCTGGCAAAAATGCCTTCCACATCTCTACACTGTTATATCCAAGCCACTTTGAAACCTCTTTCTTGGTAAAGTCCCTTGGCTCAACTAAACCGTTAAGAGCCAAATACGAATAGGCTTTTATAAATGCAGGATAGTAAACGTGTATGCTGTCGTGAATCGTGCCGTCAAAATCGAAAAACAGCGTTTTATAATAGGATTCCATGATTAAAGGACTTTGAGCAAGTTCGCCATTTCGATCGCAGTCACTGCGGCTTCAAATCCTTTGTTACCCGCTTTCGTGCCCGCACGCTCGATGGCTTGCTCGATTGAATCAACCGTTAAAACACCAAATATTACAGGAATCTCAGTTTCAAGAGAGACATGAGCAACCCCTTTTGTGACTTCGCTTGATACGTAATCGAAATGTGGTGTTGCGCCTCTGATTACTGCACCTAGACAAATAACGGCATCATATTTGTTGGATTTTGCCATTTTTTTTGCGATTAATGGAATCTCAAATGCACCTGGAACCCAAGCGATTTCGATATTGTCTTCACTTGCGCCATGACGCTTAAGTGCATCAAGTGCACCACCTAATAATTTTGAACCAACAAATTCATTGAAACGACCTACTATAATTCCAAATTTTTGATTTTCCGAAATCAAATTGCCTTCTAATACTCTCATAAACTGCCTCCTAATGTTTTATTTAAAATTTTAATAAGTGACCCATTTTTTCCTGTTTTGTCTTAAGATAATGTTCATTCTTTTCATTGTGGTTCATCTGAATTTCGACGCGCTCCACAATATCTATGCCATAACCTTCAAGACCACTGAGTTTCTTAGGGTTATTGGTCATCAACTTCAATTTTTTTGCACCCAGCAGATACAAAATCTGAGCACCAATGCCGTAATCTCTCATATCTTCCGGGAATCCTAAAGCGACATTTGCCTCAACAGTGTCCATCCCGTGGTCTTGTAGATGATAAGCTTTAATCTTATTGATTAGTCCAATTCCTCTGCCTTCTTGTCGCATATAGAGCAAAATACCACGACCTTCTGCTTCGATGGCTTCCATCGCACTTGCAAGTTGATCGCCACAGTCACATCTTAAAGAGCCAAATGCATCACCTGTTAAACACTCTGAATGGACTCTGACTAGGATGGGTTCACCATCTTCGACATTGCCTTTTACGAGTGCGACATGGTGCTCACCTGTCAGTAGGTTGTTGAAACCTACCATTTTAAAAGCGCCGTGGATGGTTGGCAAGTCAGATTCAGCCGCTTTCTCTACAAGTATTTCGCTTTTTCTACGGTATGCAATCAAATCGGCGATTGTGATGAATTTCAAATTGTGCTTCTTTGCAAACTTCGTCAGTTCGGGAACTCTAGACATTGAGCCGTCTTCATTCATAATCTCGCAGATTACACCCGCTTCTGAGAAACCAGCCATTCTTGCGAGATCCACTGCCGCTTCAGTGTGACCGGCTCTGACGAGGACACCACCTTCTTTGGCTTTCAGTGGGAAAATATGACCTGGTTTGCTGAAGTCACTGGATTTTGCCTCTGGATCCACCAACTTCTTAATCGTCTCAGCACGTTCTTGTGCTGAAATGCCAGTTGTACATGTTACGACATCCACAGAGACGGTGAAAGCCGTTTCCTTAGGATCTGTGTTGTTCACCACCATTTGGCCGATTTGAAGTGCGTCTAGGCGTGATTTTGTCATTGGCACGCAAATGAGACCACGGCCATGCATCGCCATAAAGTTTACCGCTTCAGTCGTTATCGCATCTGCAGCCATTAACAAATCGCCTTCGTTTTCACGATCTTCGTCGTCGACGACAACGACCATTTTTCCTTGTCTGATATCTTCAATCGCTTCTTGAATTGTATTGAAAATCATAATGCCCTCCTGAATCATTTTTAATAGAATCCGTTATTTTTTAAAAAATCGATGTCAATTTTTGATTGTTTCTTGGTTGATTCCTGTTCGGTACTACTAAATGCGGATATGCGTTCCACATACTTGCCAAAGGCATCGCACTCAACGTTGATTTGGTCACCCACACGCCTTTGTGCAAGCGTGGTTACAGCATGTGTATGAGGAATAATCGAGACTTTGAACTGCTGAAAATCGGCAGATGCAACAGTCAAGCTGATGCCATCAAGTGCGACGGACCCCTTTTCAATGATGTATTTCAGTATCGTCGGTGACGCCGAAAGCGTATACCAGACGGCATTGTCGTCTTTTTCTATGGAGACGACTGTTCCAAGACCATCGATGTGTCCAGAGACCAAATGTCCGCCGAGACGGTCTCCGATTCGAAGTGCCCGCTCAAGGTTGACGATGCTTCCAGGTCTCACAAATTTCAAATTGCTTCGTTCTATCGTTTCAGGCATGACATCAACTGTAAATGCATCTTTAGTAAAGTGCGTCACAGTCAGGCAAACGCCATTTGTACTGATGCTGTCACCAATCTTAACATCTTCCAGCACTTTTGCCGCTTTTATCGTTAAGACAGATGATTTTGAACCTTTCGATACGCTTATAATTGAACCTAGTTCTTCAACTAATCCGGTAAACATGATGCCTCCTTATCTATATAACCTTCTATCATGACATCGCAACCTATCATCGAGACGGAGAGAGAGGTCAATTTGATTGCATCGTTCATCACCGGTATGCCCTCGCCGCCAACAGGTGTTTTTGCATTTCTTCCTCCGATGAGCTTAGGTGCGATGAAACTGACAACTTTATCGATCAATCCCATTCTTAAAAGGGCATAATTCAGTTCAGCCCCACCTTCCACAAGTACACTGTCGATCGAGTGCTTGCCTAAGCAAGCGACCATCTCTGATAAATCCACTTGACCATTTAATTCGGGCAAGATGAGAACTTCAGCGCCAAGTGACTCCAGAGCTTTGATCTTATCTTTAGGTGCGCGATT
>DMYC01000137.1 GCA_003482695.1 Clostridiales bacterium UBA8960 | reverse complement strand
GCCCACGGTTTTATATCGTGGGCTTTTTATATTGCGTCAGCTCGGTCAGTCGCGGGCGTGCCATAGGAGCTCACTAAGTCCTCGTGCGCTTCCTCCTTTTTGTCCTTCGGACGGATGGAAGCGACTGCGGAATCGTTCGTTCTCCTATGACACGCCCGCGCCTGCCCGATCAGATACATAGTTAAAAACCCTCAATCAAAAAGTCCAAGCACATCATTAATTTGTAGTAAAACCATCACGAAGAGATATACTTAATTTAATACATAATAAATGGAGGAGAATAATATGGATCAACAGACTATTCTATTAATCCCGTCTACCCTAGAAGACAAAAGAATTGTTTACAACTGGCTCTGCGAATCGGATGTTTCGGATGCCATGTTTGGGTTTGACAGTAACGAAAGGCCTACATGGGAAGAGTTTTGTGAGGATTATGCTGATGTCTATTTTGATGGGACAAATCCAGAGTATGGTAGAGTTTTTATGATCGTTTTGAACGGGAAGAAAATTGGCTGCGTTAGCTATGCTTGTTTTCACCTTAGAGAACATATGGCTGAGCTCGACATTTGGATGGATTCTGAAGCCAATTGCGGCAAAGGCTATGGTACCTTAGCCATAATTGAGCTGTGTAATTATTTAGCATCAGACTTATGTATAAACAACTATATAATCAGACCATCAGTTAAAAATAAAAGAGCAATCAAAGCATATAATAAAGCGGGCTTCAAAGAGGTAGAAAAATCAAGTGTAAAACAGGTTCTGCATAAATACTTAACCGATCAGTATTATGAGGAATATGGACAAGGCGACTATGGAGAAGAAGGAACACTAACGTTAGTAATGGAAAGAACTGAGTGATTTATATTTGATTTATGTTTTCCAAAATCCAAGGCATCATACGAATTTCAAACCATATGAATCTTCGAAGCCGTCTGTACCTGATAAGCTGAGTCGAAGGATAGTCTATAGACTGGTTATACATTAAAGGCATAAATCATATTTTATAAGCTATAGAGTTGATTTGAACATTCATGGCACGTGAAAGTGTCGCGTAGGTTGAGAGCGGTTCCGCAGAAGCTTCCATCGTCCGAAGGACAAAAAAGGGAAGCTCACGAGGACTAAGTGACGACCTACGCGGCGCTTTTACGTGCCATGGTTGTTTAGACACTGTATTTTTATAAAATTTTCACAACAAAAAAACCCACAGTTGCACATTCCCCCATGTTTGCTATAATTAGGTTATTAAATAGTTATAAACTGGAGGTCACATTGATTAAAGAATCGAACATCCTACTTAAGGAAGTTTTGGAACTCCCTTTATTCTCGACATCGAAATTATTGACGAAGCTTGAAAATGAGTCGCATCTGATCTCGTCGATCAATGTCATGCTCGATATGGATATCATCGGATGGATTGGACAAGATGGGCAGATGATATTGACGACAGGACAAATGTTTGAGAAAATGCCGATTGATGAACAAATCGGGCTTTTTAAAGCGCTTTCGGAAAAGCGTGTCTCTTCTGTATTCATAAAAGTGAAACCCTATATTGAAGCCCTTGCGCCTGAAGTGATCGAAGCGTGCGAAGCGTTGAATTTGCCTTTGATCAGTTTGGACTTCCAAGTGACGTTCACAGAAATTTTTTCGACGGTTTATAACGCCATGTTTGAAAGACAGTCTGCAGTGCTCAACCGTGTGGAGAATCTTCATAAGGACACGATGAATGTTGTTGTGAGCGGCGGAAATATTGACGACATACTAAAAAGCATCCATAAGACGATCGCATCTCCCGTGTTTATTCGGGATTATTATTTTGAAGATACGTATTTTGTTAAGCAAGCTTTTGAAGATGATTATGCGCTTCTATACGAAAACATCGAGGGCATTCAGCTCGATGGCAAACATTCAAAACTCATCTGGGATACGGTGACGTTCAAGGATCGGGAAATTCAACGTTTGATTATTCCGATTTTCGTTAAAAATCAGGTGTTTGGGCACATCGTCACTTATGGAAAAGAAAAAGCGATTTCCAATTACGACAAACTTGGCCTCGAATCGACGTCGAATATTATTGCGCTGGAGTTTTTAAAAAAGATTTCAGTTCAAGAAGTTGAGAACAAATATAAGCTCGAGTTTTTTGACGACCTTATTTCTTTGGATGAGATCAGAAGACACAAGGCTGTGGAACGGGCTTCGAACTTTAGGCTTTCCGAGAATGCCTATTATGTGATTATGGACATCAATGTCTATAATAAAAACACGTCAGATGACACGGAAAAAGCGCTAAAAATTGCCTATCTGATAGAGATGATCTGCAAAGACATGGGGCGGGCGTACATGATCCTCAACAAAAGCGATCGACTCTTCCTGATGATCATGCTCAAGGAAGGCGAGGGATCTGTAGTGGTCAAGAAATATGTCAAGTATATCTATGACGTGCTGAAGTCCAAGATGAAGAAGTATCAGACCCAAATCGGTGTCGGTCGCATCTATAAAGGGCTCAACCAAGTGCACCGCAGTTTGCAGGACGCTTCTAAAGCGCTTGAAGCGGCGATGTTCTATATCGGTGAAGACGTCGTCCTTTTTGAAGAGATGGGCATTTATAAAATTTTGTCCAATCCTGCCATAAAGAACGAGCTTGAGATCTTTTACAAAGACATTCTTGATCCATTGGCACAATACGATAAACGCAAGGACACAGAACTGGTAAAGACGCTTGAAGTCTATTTTGAATGCAATGGAAACCTCAAGAAAATGTCAGATCAGCTTTATACGCATTACAATACGGTTTTGTATAGGCTTGGTCGTATTCAGGAAATCATGAAGGTGGATCTCGACAAGGAAGAACATCGATTTGCGGCTCAAACGGCGCTTAAAGTCCATAAAATTATGAAACTTTAGTTAGGGTGGACTAAAAATAGACGTTTTCTTATTACAATAGGGGGTAAGAAAACAAAGTCGGCTAATAGGCGATTTGATGAGAGTGGAGGAGATTCGATGATTACCAATCAAGATATTTCAAAAGCGATGGTCGTTAAGCTGGAAGATATTTTTCCGGAGTTGCCAGCGTATCCGGAATTTATTGCCGGTATAAGAAGGGCGCCAAAAAGAGATTTGACGCTGAATCAAGATGAAGTTGAGTTGGCACTAAAAAATGCGTTAAGGTATGTGCCTGAGAAGTGGCATGAGGCATTGGCACCAGAGTTTTTAGAGGAGCTTTTGACAAAGGGTAGAATTTACGGCTATAGGTTTAGACCGGTCGGCAATATAAAAGCAAAGAATATCAACGCATACAAAGGGGTAACGACAGAAGGTCGTGCGGTCCAGGTGATGATTGACAACAACCTCGATTTTGATATCGCACTGTACCCTTATGAATTGATCACTTATGGTGAAACAGGTGCGGTTTGCCAAAACTGGATGCAATATCACTTGATCAAGAAATATCTTGAAGTGATGACGGATCGTCAAACATTGGTGCTTTCTTCAGGGCATCCTACGGGGCTTTTCCAGGCGCCAGTGACTGCACCAAGAGTGATTATTACAAACGGCCTTATGATCGGCATGTTTGATGACATCGACAACTGGAATCGCGGCGCAGCACTCGGTGTGGCTTCATACGGACAAATGACGGCAGGTGGTTTCATGTACATCGGGCCACAAGGTATTGTTCACGGAACGTACTCGACTGTGCTGAATGCAGGTAGAGATAAACTGGGAATACCGGAACACGAAGATTTGAAAGGCAGACTGTTCGTAACATCGGGACTTGGTGGTATGAGTGGTGCGCAAGGTAAAGCGGTGGAAATCGCGGGCGGTGTGGGTGTTATCGCTGAAGTGGATGATTCCAGAATCGAAACGCGTTATTCTCAAGGTTGGATCAGTGATGTGACGAGAACGCCTGAAGAGACGTTTGAAAAAGCGGCGGCATACCAAAAGGAAGGCCGTGCAATCGCGATCGGCTATCACGGAAACATCGTCGATTTACTTGAATATGCGGTTCAAAACGATATACACATCGATATGTTGTCGGATCAAACGTCTTGTCATAACGTTTATGACGGTGGGTATTGTCCAGCGGGCATCACGTTTGAAGAGCGTACAGAACTACTCGGCAAAGATAAGAAAAAATTCATCGAACTTGTGGACAAAACGCTCGTTAGACATTATGAAGCGATAAAAGTACTCACATCAAGAGGGGTTTACTTCTTTGATTATGGAAACAGCTTTATGAAGGCGATTTATGACGCTGGCGTTAAGGAAATTTGCAAAAATGGTGTAAATGAACTCGATGGTTTTATCTGGCCATCGTATGTTGAAGATATTATGGGTCCGGTACTTTTCGATTATGGATATGGACCATTTAGATGGGTCTGCCTCAGTGGAGAAGATGAAGATCTCGATAAGACGGATAAAGCGGCGATGGATTGCATCGATCCGACTAGAAGGTTTCAAGATCGCGACAACTGGGTGTGGATTAGAGATGCAAAGAAAAACAAGCTTGTCGTTGGTACGAAGGCGAGAATACTCTACCAAGATGCACTTGGCAGACTGAAAATCGCGCTTAAGTTCAACGAGATGGTCAGAAATGGCGAAATCGGACCGGTTATGCTCGGTCGAGACCACCACGATACGGGAGGTACGGATTCTCCATTTAGAGAAACTTCAAATATTAAAGACGGCTCGAATATTATGGCTGAAATGGCCACGCATATTTTCGCAGGCAATGCGGCGAGAGGCATGAGCATGATTGCGCTTCATAATGGCGGTGGCGTCGGTATCGGCAAATCGATCAATGGTGGATTTGGCATGGTGCTTGATGGCAGTGAGAGAGTCGATGAAATTCTAAAAAATGCAATGCCTTGGGACGTTATGGGCGGTGTCGGTAGACGCGCGTGGGCAAGAAACGACCATGCAATCGAAACGACGATTAGCTATAATCAAATGAGAGAACATGACCATATTACTTTGCCGTTTCTCACAAATGAAGATTATATTAAAACATTGGTTGCAAAAACGTATGTAAAAGGTGGAAAGTAAAAAGGACATAAAAACTAAAGGCTGCTGCGCATGATGATGAGCAGCCTTTTTTTCAAATAAAGGGGTAAGTATGAGCGTCGAGCTTCAACTCTTCGGAAAACCGAGTTTGAAAATAGATCGTCAAAGTATCGAAATTTCGCTTAAAAAAAGCGAGGCGATGCTTTATTATATTGCCTATGAGAAACGCGTGACTAGAGATGAGCTTGTAAGCATCATTTGGTCGGATATCGATCTGGTCACAGCAAAGAAGAATTTGAGGAACAGCTTGTACCGACTAAAAAAAGACCTTGATCTCGAACTTTTTGTCAGTCCGAACAAACACGTGCTTGAGCTTGATGCGTCGCTGGGAATCCATATAGACATAGATGGGAACGATGAACGTTTTCTCGAAAACTATAAGGGCAAATTTCTGGATACATTTGTTTTAAAAGAATCAGATGCATTTGAAAGGTGGCGTGGAGAGACGGAGCAGTTTTTCAATCAGAAGTATATGAAACTGGCGCTTCCTAAAATATCGCAGCTAATGGAAACATCGAAATATGAAGAAGCGCTAAATTTGGCGCTGGTCATGAGGCGCATCGACGACTTCGATGAATCTGTGGCTCGCCTCCTTATGACGCTTTATCATCATTTGGGACAATACAAGCATATTACGGAAGTCTATACTGGACTAAAAAATCTGCTCGATGAGGAAATGGGCATTCAGCCGGATAAAATGACGAGAGACCACTATTACAGCCTGATCTATGCGCCAGAAGACAGCGCTAAAAATGCGCAAAAGATCTTTGGTAGGCAAGCTGAAATCGGTAAGATGGATAAAATGCTTCATATGACAGCGGTTGGCCAAAACAGGCAGTCAATCATCGTTTCAGGTGAGGCAGGAGTGGGCAAAACGAATCTTTTAGAGGCGTCATTATCCAAATACGGCAGATCGTTTTCGGTGCTGAGGATGACGTGTTATCCTGCAGAGACATCCTATGCCTATAAAGCGTGGAATGATGTGTTCGCTGAACTTGGCAGCATCATCGAAGCGGACAAAATAGAAATGCCTTTGCTGATGAAGCAAGTTTTTGTAAAGTTTTTCCCGGGGTTTGGTGAGTGGAATGGCTCGGTCTATACCGAAAACGCCGAATCGTTGAATCCTGAATATCTGGAAAAGCTCGCCATCAGTTTGTTTGAAAAACTGCTTAAGAGTAGGCGCATCATCTTATTCATAGACGACCTACAATGGATCGATCCCCTCAGTTTAAAGCTGTTAAGCGGGCTTGTTCATCATGTGGATAAATTCATCTTCGTGGCGACGCTGCGAAATGAGTACTCGGATGAAATCGATCGATTCACGGCGCAACTTTTTAAGTACGACAAACTCATAATAGTTCCTCTGGAGAGGTTTGATAAAGAAGAAGCCTATGCCTTTATGGACTTTTTGTCCGGCAAGCCGCTTGAAGCCAATTTAAAAGAACAAATATATATCGAGTCCGAGGGCAATGCCTTTTTCGTCGTGGAAGGGGTTATGGCCACGAGCCAGACATCAAGCGACAGAAAACACCGATTTAAAGGCATACTCGATTCGCGGTTTATAGGACTTGCTACAAATGAAATGAAGCTGCTCGTAATCGCATCCATGTTTTTTGATGAAATCGACTTTGAGATGCTAACCAAGTTGTTCATGATCGATGAAGATTTATTGCTTGAATACATTCAAAATTTAAAAAACAAGTATATTTTAAAAGAGCTTGAAATGGATGGCCATCTGAAACTACGATTTACGCATCATAAACTGCGTGAGCACGTCTATGACCAAACACCACTTGCAAAGCGCAAAATACTGCACAACCGAATCGGGGGATTGCTTGAAATGACGCTTGGCGACCAGCGCGATGTCATCTTGTACCAAAAGTTGATTTATCATTATAGCAGCGCAAACAATGTGGCAAAGCATTTGATGTACTATCTGAAATACTTGAAGGCTTATTTTGACTTCAGCCATGAGCTCTATCCGGAACTCATCAGTCAAACCACGGTGGCCATGGATAAAAGCCCTGAAGAATACTTCCGTGAACTCGAGTCCCTTTTTGAGAAGCTTGATTTATCTGATGTGACGACACTGGAGCTCAAAGCGGCGTACACGCATATGAAAGCACGTTATTTCATAAGGCATGGCAACTACGATGAAGGCATGCGATTGATCGAAGGGCTGATTGACATTTGTGGCCAAATCCACGATGAAGAGATGCTTTTCAAAGGCTATGTGCAGTGGTTTTACTATCTGATTCAAACGGATCAGGTCGGTAAAATGGATTTTGTACTTGATAAAATCAAGGTATTAAGGAAAACGCCAAAAAATGATGCGATAGCACTTAGACTTATGGGTATAAGCAGTATGATGGGGTGCCGTTTCGAAGAGGCGAGAGTCTTTTTCGATGAATCCATCAGGTGTTTCGAAAACTTGGGTAAAGGCGGTCGATATGTTCTGAATATTGCCGCATGCTACAACTACATCTCAGACGCCTATAGAAAACAGGGCAGAATGAATGAAGCGCTCGAATATGTGGAAAAAGCAATCGGGCTATGTAAACTGCACAACATCATGCGAGGTAGCTCTATTTTCAACACAAATGCAGGAATGATCGCTTTTGACATGGGTGACATGCCACTTGCGAAAATGTATTTTGAAGAAGCGCTCTTGAATTATGAAACCGTTGATACGCTTTGGAAACGCAGCGAGGCAGAAGGTTATTTAGGTGTGATCTTGATTCGAAATGGCCAAGAAACACTTGGGCGACACTATTTAAGCGAGGCAAAAAAACATGCTTTGATTATAGGAACGCCTGAAACGTTGAAGCTGGTCGAGAATCTTGAAAAATAATTCTAAACACGGTATGATGAACTTGAAATTAAAATTTGAAAGGGGATTGTTATGAAAACGGATGTACAAATTGCACAAGAAGCTCAAAAAATGCATATTAGAGAGATTGCGAAGAAAGTTGGCATATCTGAAGATGATCTTGAGCTTTATGGAAATTATAAGGCAAAAGTTAATCTGGATGTTCTCGATAGCAAAAAAGACGCACCGAATGGCAAATTGATCTTAGTTACAGCGATTAACCCTACTGCTGCAGGCGAAGGCAAAACAACGACAAATGTCGGCCTTAGCATGGGACTGAACAAAATTGGAAAGTTGACATTCACGGCACTTAGAGAGCCTTCATTAGGCCCTTGTTTTGGTGTAAAAGGTGGCGCAGCGGGCGGTGGATTTGCTCAAGTTGTTCCAATGGAGGACATCAACCTTCATTTCACAGGCGACATCCATGCGGTGACGACTGCCAACAACTTACTTTCTGCTTTGATTGACAACCATTTACATCATGGCAACAAACTCAACATCGATCCAAACAGAATCACCTGGAGACGTGTCATCGACATGAACGATAGAGCGCTTCGCAGCCTTGTTATCGGTCTTGGTGGAAAAACCAACGGTGTGACGAGAGAAGATGGCTTCGATATTTCGGTTGCATCTGAAATTATGGCGATCTTATGTCTTGCTGACAGCGTTGCGGATCTAAAAGACAGATTGTCGAGAATGATCATAGGTTACACATATGATAATAAACCTGTTTATGCAAAAGATCTTGAAGCGGTTGGTTCAATGGCGCTGCTCCTTAAAGACGCCATCATGCCGAACCTGGTTCAAACACTTGAAAATACACCTGCTTTCATACATGGTGGCCCTTTTGCGAATATCGCACATGGTTGCAACTCAGTAATCGCGACGAAGACAGCGCTTAAACTTGCGGACTATGTCGTCACTGAAGCGGGCTTTGGTGCAGACCTTGGCGCTGAAAAATTCTTTGACATCAAATGTAGACAAGCTGGCCTTGAGCCGAGTGTTGCAGTGATCGTCGCGACGATTCGCGCACTTAAAAAACATGGCGGCGTGCATAAAAACGAACTGAATCTTGAGAACTTCGATGCACTTAGAATGGGCTTCGACAACCTCAGAAGACATGTTGAAAACATTAGAAAATTCGGTGTGCCTGCAGTCGTGGCGATCAATGAGTTCCCAACCGACACGCAAGCGGAAGTCGAGTTCCTCGAAAAAATGTGCAATGAAATCGAAGTGCCAGTTGTGCTTGCACAAGTTTGGGCTAAAGGTGGCGATGGCGCAATCGAACTCGCCAAGAAAGTCGTAGAACTTGCCGAGTCTGGCGAAGCGAAGTTTAAGCCGTTATACGCGCTCGATCAACCGATTATCAAAAAAATCGAAATGATCGCAAAAGAGATCTATAGAGCGGATGGCGTTGATTTTAGTGCAAAAGCGATTAAAAATATAATGAAGTTTGAAGAAGACGGACTCGGAGAGTTGCCGATCTGTATGGCTAAAACGCAGTATTCTTTCACAGATGACCCTGAGCGCTATGGCGCGCCAAAAGGATTTAGAATCTCAATCAACGATGTAAAAGTTTCAGCTGGTGCAGGTTTCGTCATCGCGCTTGCTGGAGACATCATGAGAATGCCTGGCCTTCCTAAAGTGCCTTCTGCAAACAGAATTGACATCTTGGAAGACGGAGAAATAGTCGGATTATTCTAAGGAGAACTTATGCTAGGTACAATAGTCAATGCAGTGGCCATCGTAATCGGTGGACTGATAGGCATCTTCATCAAAGGGGGCTTGCCTGAAAAAATGAGCAATACCATCATGCAAGGCGTCGGATTGTGCGTCGTGCTGATCGGTCTTCTAAGTGCAACAGAAGGTGCACCACACCTTATGCCGATCATATTTTTTATCGTAATCGGAACGCTGATTGGTGAAGGCGTGGATATTGAAAAAAGGCTTGAATCCCTTGGTGACCATTTGGAAAAGAAGTTTGCAAGGGAAAAATCAACATTTAGTAAGGGGTTCGTCACGGCGAGTTTGCTTTATTGTGTAGGTGCAATGGCCATTATGGGCGCACTCGAAAGCGGTCTGACGAACAATCATGAAATCTTGTTCGCTAAATCTGTGCTGGATGGTATCATTTCCATCGTCTTGGCATCCACTTTGGGTATAGGTGTCGTGTTTTCTGCATTTTCAGTATTTGTTTATCAAGGTTCAATTACGCTTCTCGCAGGGGCGCTATCGAATGTATTGACAGAGACTGTGATTGTTCAGATGTCGGCAACTGGAGGGCTTTTAATTTTGGGACTTGGCCTTTCGATGGTTTTATCCACCAAAATCAAAGTTGGCAACATGTTGCCAGCCGTATTGCTTCCGATCGTCTACAATATGATCTTGGCGTTTTTTTAAACGATTTGTTAAGTGCCTCATGGCAACCTCGTGTTGTTATGGGGCACTTTTTTTACGTTTTTAGAGTTTATACTATGTTTTTACGCCAAGATGCAAAAATGGTACGTGTATGACGAAAATGATTGTAATAAAACTACAACCCTAAGGCGAATGTTCGTCTTAAATAGACGTGTTATTTGTACTTTTCCCACACACCAATGACCAAAAAGACGAAAAATAAGATAAATTAGCAAAATAATATTTGTGTTTTTCCGAACTATTTGATAAAATCATATCTGTAATAACGAAATTATTGGAGGTAATATTTATTATGGATAACAACGCGGGCTTCTTTGAGAAAGTGTTTAAACTCAAAGATCATGGAACGAATGTAAGTACAGAAGTCATCGCAGGATTCACGACTTTCATGACGATGGCGTATATCTTGATCGTCAATCCACTCATTCTTTCGGATGCTGGTCTTGATATGGGCAAAGTGTTCACAGCGACAGCAATATCTTCACTTATTGGTACATTGATCATGGGTCTATATGCGAACTTGCCATTTGCCCTTGCACCAGGTATGGGTCTAAATGCGTTTTTCGCATACACAGTCGTCATCGGCATGGGCAAATCGCCTGAATTTGCATTGACAGCTGTCTTTTTAGAAGGTCTTATCTTTATTTTATTATCATTTGTAAATGTACGTGAAGCAATCATCAATTCTATTCCTCAAAACATCAAAAAAGCGATTTCTGTTGGTATTGGTCTTTTTATTGCGTTTATAGGTCTTGCAAACGCAGGTATTGTCGTAGACAGCGTGACTTTAGTCGGTCTTGGTGACATTACGAGCGGTACGGCTTTACTAGCACTTAT
>DMYC01000375.1 GCA_003482695.1 Clostridiales bacterium UBA8960 | reverse complement strand
TGGCGCCTCCACAGCTTAAGCTACTTTGAATCCTCCAAACCTATTTTTTCTCGTATGTGCCATCCATGTACTTTGCATATCGACCAGAATCTCGAGGGTTAATCGGATCGGTGCGATTCCAAGGCCATCCTCCAAAACGCGTATGTTGATAGTCACTAAAGGCATTTCGGATTTCTTGCTCCGTGTTCATGACAAAAGGCCCATAGGAAACAACAGGTTCATTGATCGGCTCACCTTCTAAAAGCAACAAGTAACTCGTTTTGGATCCGTTTGTGATTTCAATGACTTCATTACCATCGAGCTTAATTCTTCTAGAGGACGGGATTTTTTCAGTTCCAATTGTAATATGCCCCTCACCCTCATAATAATAGAGATTTCGAACGAGCGTTTTTGAAACTTGAGGCAAGTTTATCTCAGAATAGGGTTCCATTTCGATAAGCAATATATTCAAATGATGGTTCGGGTCGGATGCATATGAAGCCGGATTTGGCGTCAGCCCATGTTTGCCTTCAAAGCCACCTGATATTATTGTAATCATGGCTTTTGGGCCATAATCATCGCCAATTGTGATATTGGGTATATCTTCAGACCAAAGCATCTTATACGCCGGTTTTGTGAACTTATCTTTTGCCGGTAAGTTAAGCCACACCTGAAACAATTCAAGTGGGTTCTCTTCTTCCATGGATACTAGAGGAAACATTTCAGCATGTTGACACCCTGAACCTGTGGTTAGCCACTGTACATCGCCATTCCCATATCGTCCAGAGGCACCTACAGAGTCAAAATGGTCTACAAATCCGGTTTTTACGATGGTCACTGTTTCAAACCCTCTATGTGGATGCATTGGAAACCCTGGCACTTTTGTGCCATGGTACATTCTAAACCCGTCTTTTATGGCAAAGTCTTCGCCAAGTTGTCTGCCTGTCAAAGACACGGTCGGTTCTTGATTTTCATCTCCTTTTGGATAAGCATCCTTATGATGCGCACAAAATATGAATGGATTCTCCATTTCCCAGTGAAAATCGATTTTCTGTAATCTTAAAATCCTATGAGACATAGCACACCTCTTTTCAGTATTATTTTACCTCAACTTACTAACCTTGTTGAGATTATACCCAGTGTCTTAGCCACATATCTTTTTTTTGAAATTTTACCGCCTTTCATCAAGCTTTAGTAAAACGCGGTTGAAATCGATCTCCATCTTTTCAAGCAATACGAATATATGATAAAGCAAATCCGCTGTTTCACTTATGACTTCATCTGGTCCGTTTTTCGATGCGATCACCACCTCAGTCGCTTCTTCGCCGATCTTTTTGAGTATTTTATCCAGGCCTTGCGTCATCAAGTAATTTGTATAGGAACCTTCTTTTGGCGCGTTTTTTCTATCCCTTATCGTTTTTATTAAAGCCGTAAGCACATCGTATCTGTTTTCTGACTCACCCCTTTCTGGATAAAAGCAGGAGTAGGCTCCAGTATGACATGCAACCCCGGTCTGAATCACTTCTGCGAGAAGTGCATCCTCGTCACAATCCACTCTCAAAGCCTTTAATACCTGCTTGTTTCCCGATGTTTCTCCCTTTGTCCACAACTTCTGTCTCGATCTTGAAAAATAAGTGACTTCGCCCGTTTCCAGCGTCTGTTTAACCGCCTCTTTGTCCATGTAAGCAAGCATCAACACTTTTTTAGTCATCACATCATACGCTATGCATGGCAATAGCCCGTTCTCATCATATTTTAAACGCTCAACATCTACGGTCATAAGCTCTCCCTAACCAATATGCCTTCTCGTGACAAACTTTTCTTAAGGGCATCGATGTCCACCGTTTTAAAATGAAAGACACTCGCTGCCAAGGCGGCATCCGCTGCTTCACTTTTAACCAGATCGACGAAGTCCTGTATGCTCCCCGCACCTCCAGATGCAATCACAGGAATATTCACCGCTTCTGTTATCCTTTTTAGAAGGGCTGAGTCATACCCAAGTTTCACGCCATCTTGGTCGATGGCATTGATGACGAGTTCGCCAGCGCCAAGCGCTTCGCATTTTATCGCCCACTCCACGGCGCGATAAGGCGTTTTACTTCTTCCACCATAAATATATACGAAGTAATCGCCATCGGTGTATTTCGTGTCGATCGATGCGACGATGCATTGATTTCCAAACCTACGGGCACTTTCGCTTAGTATTTCTGGAGACATGATCGCCGCTGTGTTGATAGAAACTTTATCTGCACCGCTCATAAGTGCGAGGTACACATCATTGGCACTCCTTATGCCGCCTCCCACTGTAAATGGGATGTTGATGGTAGCCGCAATCTCCGAAACGAGCTCCAGAAAGTTCGAACGCATTTCCACACTTGCACCAATGTCGTAAAGCACAAGTTCATCCGCACCTTGAGCTTCATAATATTTTGCGAGCGCCACTGGATCGCCCACTTCCTTCACATCTACAAAACGAGTGCCTTTTGCCACGCGTCTATTTTCAATGTCTAGACACGGAATTATACGTTTCGCTAAATTATTTTTCATCATTTCACCTCTATGTCCTTCAAATTTAAAATCAAACCTTCATAGATTGATTTGCCTAATATTGTGCCATATACGCCGATTTGATTTAACGCAAGTAAATCTTCATAACGGTTTACACCACCTGAGGCAATCCACCTTAGGGGATATGCTTCCTTTAACGCCCTCATCAATAAGAGGTTAGGGCCACATAAAGAGCCATCCACGCTTATATCCGTCACCATGACGGCATGCAGCTTATGAATCCAGTCCTGCTTCACCACGTCAGCAATTCTGATGCCTGTCTTATTGCGCCATCCGTCTGTTCGGATAATGTCCTCTTTTATATCAAGTGCCAGTACGACTTTTTCACCAACTGACTTTATCAAATCATGGAACACATCCTCATCACTGAAAAGTAGCGACCCCACTACGATGCGTTCAACACCTGCACTTAGAAGTTCCCCTGCGACTTTCAAGGAATTGACGCCACCACCCACTTGTAAAGGGACATTGATTTCGCTCGACCCTGCCATGCGTTTTATGACCTCGCGGTTATTCGATTTGCGCTGCCTTGCTGCATCCAAATCGACGATGTGAATTTGACTTGCGCCCATTTCCATTAACCGTCTCGCCATCTCAAAAGGATCATCATGATAGATGGTCATCGCATCAAATTGTCCTTGATATAGCCTAACCACTTTGCCATCCATTAGATCTATGGCTGGAATCACTTTCATCCAAAACACTCCTTCAAATTATCAAGTAAAAGC
The DNA here is from genome assembly GCA_003482695.1 of Clostridiales bacterium UBA8960. Lineage (GTDB taxonomy): Bacteria > Bacillota > Clostridia > Peptostreptococcales > Acidaminobacteraceae > Fusibacter_C. Next base: position 5,010 of record DMYC01000375.1, on the reverse strand, counting down.
TTACCCACTTGTCCACTCTTTTCAGGATGGAACTGATACCCAACCAGGTTGTCTTGATGGACGATGGCTGGTACGCTTATGCCATATCCAGTGGATGCAACCACACTGTCAGTGGAAATGTCATCGGCATAATAGGAATGGACAAAATAGGCAAAATCATCTGTCTTAAGACCCTTTGTCAACAGAGAATCCTCTTTACCAACGATCAGTTTATTCCATCCGATATGCGGTTTTTTAACTGTATCCGGCAAAACCTTGATCTTGCCTTTAAGAAAACCAAGCCCTTCATGAATGCCGTGCTCATCACTACGCTCATAAAACAGTTGCATCCCGAGACAAATCCCGACCATTTTTTTCTTTTCCGCGTTTAAGGCTTTTAATACGTGGATTAAGTTTTTTTCCTCAAGTTGTGCCATCGCGTATCCAAACGCGCCTACACCGGGTAAAACGATGAATTTCGCTGCGCTTAAGACCCCAGGATCCGCTGTTAGAATCACTTCCTCACTTTTAAGTGCATTGATTAGACTCCGAATGTTGCCACTGCCATAATCTACGATTGCGATCATCCGATTACCCCCTTTGTGCTCATAATACTTTGTTTTTCTGTCAACGCTTCACCGAGCGCTTTGCCAAACGCTTTAAAAAGCGCTTCGAAAATATGATGCCGATTAAATCCGCGAATCACATCGATGTGAACCGTCATTCTTGCATTGACACAACATGCATGTAAAAACTCGATTAAAGATTGCTGCAGTTCACTGAGGCTATTTTGATCGAGCCCCTCTAAGACAAAATATGGCCGCCCGCTGATGTCTAGCACCACCCTGACGAGCGCATCATCCATCGGCATCAGCGCACATGCATAACGGTTGAACCCCCGCATTTCACTATAAATGCCTTTAATCGCCTCTCCCATGAGTATCCCAATATCCTCTAGGCTGTGATGCGTACCGACATCTAAATCGCCGATGCACTCGATATCCGCACTCAATTTTGTAAAAAACAGCATCGCGTGTAGCATATGGTTAAAAAAAGGAACCCCTGAGTTCAGGTTTAATGCCGTATCCTTTTCACAGGTCATCTCAAGCCCTATTGTAATTTCGGTTTCATTTGTCTTTCTATACATTCGAGTCACATCTTTCTTCCTCCATTGATTTTATTAAAATGCGATAAAAAACCATAAAATCTTCATCCGATGTCAATGTAAGGCGAACGCATCCCAAAAGGATTTCACTGTCGCTGAGGTGGTTAAACCATCTAACGCGCATCGATGCGGCTTCCAGAGATTCATACAGCGTCTTGTAGCACCTTTCACTCTCGATTTTGATTAGTACGAAGTTTGCCCTACTCGGAAAAACGGTGATGCCTTTGACTTTTGTAAGCAAATCCAGAGCGTTTTGCCTTACCTTTTCCATTGTTTTGATGTACCCTTTTGCAAAACCGATATCTCTTAGAACATCGATCGCGATTGACTCCGAAACGCCAGAGATGTTGTAGGTCATTTTGTACGGAATCAATTTACTGACTACCGCCTGATCTGCGATGAGAAATCCGATTCGAAGCGAAGCAAGTCCATAAGCTTTCGAAAGCGTTCTAACGATGATGATGCGGGGGTTCCCCTTAATGCAGCTGATGGCACTCTCACCGGCAAAATCACCGTATGCTTCATCGACGACGATTAAGGCTTCCGTCTCATTTGCGATTCTCTGAATGCTCTGGGCACTTAGGAAACTGCCAGTAGGGTTATTGGGGTTTGAGAGAAAGATCAGCTTCGCTTTTGTTCGGTTAATCGATTCAATCAATCTACACGCATCAAACCCCTCTAGGTCAAAGGCCATTTTCACAACATTTGTTCTCGTGATTTGAGCTAGCCGTTCATACTCGCTGAACGTCGGTTCTGGAATCAGGATGCTGTCTCCTTGACTTAACAGCCCTTCAAGAATCAGCTTTAGGACTTCATCAGAGCCATTACCTAAAATCAAATGATCTGGTTCTACCCATCCCGCGCCTTTCACTGTCTGCCTGACGAGTGACGCGAGTTTGGTTCTGAGCGTTTTACCGCCAGAATCCGGATAGCGATTCACACCCTTGATGGTCTCAATCAACCGCCTTTCATCTATGGGGTCAAATGCCATTTCATTGACATCCAACAGCCATTTATACTCTGATCTCAACCGCTCTTCCATGTCCCGGTAAACCTTCTTTCTCAGTAAATTTTATTAGCAAATCACGCACTTCTGAAAGTGCCTTTTTATCGTAATACAAATAGTTGATGCGCTTTTGAAAATCATAAGTGCCCAGTGGAGAGGCAAATCTTGCGTTTCCTGTGGTGGGTAACGTATGATTGGGCCCAGCCATGTAATCGCCTAGCGTTTCTGGCGTGTAAGCACCTAAAAAGATGGCCCCTGCACTCGAGATGCATTCGAGGATTTCCTCCGGATTTTCTATCATAAGCTCAAGATGTTCCGGTGCAATTCGATTCGAGAGTGCGATCATGTTCTGTACACTGTCGCAAAGAACCGCATAAGCATTATCTTTGTATGCCTCGGACACGATGCCTTGGTTTTTCAGCTTCGAAAGTTGAACATCCATTTCACCCTGTATCGATTGCCACTCCGTTAAAGATGTCGTAAGCAGTATCGCCATTGCTTCAGAATCATGTTCAAGCTGAGCAATCATGTCGGCTGCGATGTAGGAAATGGGTTTTGATCCATCCGATAGAATTAAAATTTCACTCGGTCCAGCAATCATGTCTATGGCGACATCGCCAAAGACGATTTTCTTAGCCGTACTGACATATTTGTTGCCAGGTCCACAAATTTTATCCACTGGCTCGATCGTCTCCGTGCCATAGGCAAGTGCCGCTATCGCTTGTACGCCACCCACCAAATACATTTCACGGATGCCAAGCATATGAGCCGCCACTAAAATGGAATCGCGCTTTTCTGGACTTTTTGGAGGAGGCGTCACGATCACGATTTCATTTACACCCGCGATTTGAGCGGGAATGACATTCATGAGTAAAGTGGATGGATACGATGCTTCACCACCCGGAACATAGACACCTACTCTTTCGATAGGTAAAATGCGCTGTCCCATTTGCTTGCCATCTTCCTTAAGACAATACGGCTGAATCACTTGAGGCAAGTGAAATTTTCGAATGTTCACGATCGCTTGCTCCAGTGCGTCTATATAAAGTCGATCCGCTCGATCATAAGCTTGTTTCATCTCGATAGGATCAACCCGCAATTGATTCAAATGGACACCGTCAAACCGTGCTGTCAATTCAAAGAGTGCTTTGTCCCCACCTGATATCACTTTTTCGATTAATGGACTGACTTCTGCAAAAAGGCCCGTGCCTTGTCTTGTTTTTCGCTGTTTTAGCCCTTTGAAAAGTGCGTCCAACGTCTTTTGGTCAAATCGCTTCACTCAACACCTCCAATTTTGCGCACACCCCTAAGAACAGGGCAATTTCAATTTTCTTGGTTCGTCTACTTTTGCAGTTCGCGATGACTGTCGCCGAAATATCCATCAGAGTCTCATATACTTCTAGGTCATTTTCTCTTAACGTTTGACCTGACTGCACCAAATCTACGATCACGTCCGAAAGTTTAATCAGAGGCGCTAGTTCAAGCGATCCTGAAAGCTGTATAATCGTTGCATCGATGTTTCTCTTTTTCATAATCTGTTTTGTGATTTCAGGATACTTGGTCGCCACACGAATCCCATTGTTTAAAAGGACGCGTTCTTTGGGGCCTGCGATACAAAGTCGGCATTTGGAGAACGAAAGCCTATAAATTTCACAGTCGTCCATACCGCTTTCAAGTACAGAATCTTTCCCGAGAATCCCAAGATCCAGCGACCCGTCCTGTACAAAAAGGGGAATATCTGCCGCTTTGAGCAAAACGAGATGAATCGAAGCATCCGAATTTTCAAATATCAATTTTCTCGATTGATCCATTTCACTTACATCAAACCCTAAATGAATCAGCATCATGCGTGCATCTTCACTAATTCGCCCTTTTGCTAAACCGACTTTTAACATTTTCTCTCCTTCTCAAACTGTATATTCTTCAAATTATTGAATAATTATTCACCACTCTGCTATTTTTGGGTAATAAAAAAACCGTGCATAGGCGATGGTCGTCTACGCACGGTTTACTTCGTACGCGGACACAAGCACGAATAGAGCTTGCATCCGCAATGGATACAAACTCTAAGGGTGATGATGCACGTACATATTTGTCATAAGCATTAATAAAGTCGNNAATAAACTCGTCATAATGAACTCCAAAAATTTAGTTGTGGTTTATATGCATATTAAACCTAGATGAGCATGTTGTCAATCTTTTTTTTCTAAAACCTCATATTCCATCTGTAATAACCGGTTGCGGCATCTTTTTCATACGAAAGATAAGCAGAAAATTTTGAGCCTTTTTTGTTGATAAAGTTGTTGCTATAGACTTCGCCTACTTCAAGAAGTTTGATAACGGTATTTCTGTTCGGCGTCACTTTTAGACTGGATAGAAACTTATCGTTTTTCCACACGACGAATTTGCAACCGCCTTTCCAATTGCTACAGCCAAACCCTTTTTCACCCTCAACGACGTCAGAACCGCATCCAGGACATTTACCAAGTGAATCGGCAATCGGTTTATGTGATGTGCTCTCCTCACCGATGATATGAAAAGCATCCAGCTTGATTTTTTCCACCGCTTCAGTGGTAAAGTGAATAATCGTTCCCATGAATGCCTCTTTTGAGACTTCACCTTTACTAATATCAGAAAGTGTTTTCTCAAGACGACCAGTATATTCGAGATCGAACAATGACTGCACTGGAAAGTTCTCGACAAGCCTTCGACCCATATCCGTGCAGGTTAGCGATTTTCCTTTGGACGCAATATAACCGACCCTTTTCAGTTTTGTAATCGTCTCGGCACGCGTTGCTGGCGTACCTATGCTAAAACCACTTAAAATGGCTACAAGTAGCGCTTCTTCTTCCTGCGATGG
>DMYC01000054.1 GCA_003482695.1 Clostridiales bacterium UBA8960 | reverse complement strand
GCAATTTCAAGTCGCTTAATGGCAAGCGGGTACTCCGCTCTAATGTAGATGATGCCTTCGTTTGCGCCGATGGCATATCCGCCGATCGCCATGGCTTCAAGTACAGAATGTGGATCGCCTTCCAATATGGAACGGTCCATAAAAGCACCGGGATCGCCTTCATCAGCATTGCAAATGATGTATTTTTGATCTGAGACTGTTTTTCGAGTGAGTTCCCACTTTAAACCTGTAAGGAAACCACCACCACCACGACCTCTTAGCCCACTGGCTTTCAAGACATCCAACACTTTTTGTGGCGTATACTCCGTCAAAATGCGGCCTAGTGCTTCATAGCCATTAAATGCAATATATTCGTTAATGTCTTCTGGATTGATTAGACCACAATTTCTAAGCGCAATCCGATATTGCTTTTTATAAAAGCTCATTTCATCGTGTTTGGAAAGTTTTTTGTCGGTGTCCGGCTCTTTATATAGGAGTCTATCCACGGTTCGGCCTTTGATGATGTGCTCGTTTACGATTTCCCATACATCCGTTAACCCAACTTTGACATAAAAAACATTGTCTGGATGAATCTTTACGATTGGACCTTGACCGCAAAAACCGAAACAACCGGTTTTGATGACCGTTACTTCATCGCCATAACCGGCAGTCATGAGTTCACTTTTGAATTTGTCGACAATTTCCAAACTTTGTGAAGCAACACAACCTGTACCACCACATACCATTATATGCGTTCTATGTGTAGTCATACCCCGACCTCCTTATAAAGCGCTGTGATAAGTCTTAATCAGCACATGATCATCCAAAATTTCGCCATTTTTGATGTGCTTATCAAGAATATCGACAACAAAAGCTTTATTGACATTGCCATATATCGTAGGTTCACGGCCAGGCATATTGACTTGAACTGTGGGCTCGCTGTGACAATAGCCCATGCAGCCCACTTGAATCACTTTAATATGTTCGAGTCCCATCTCGGTGATATTTGAAACAAGCGCATTTAGAACTTCTCTACTGCCTGCTGCGATGCCGCAGGTTGCCATGCCCACTAGGATTTCAATCGTTTGATCTTCAGAATCGCCCGATTCTCGAAGTTTGACTTTCTTGATTTGGTCTTCTCTAATTTTTTTAAGTTCTTCCAAGGATTTGACTGCCATTATGCTTCACTCCTTTCAAGTGCTTTGTAGTCATTGATGATTTTTTCTACATCCTGTGGTTTCACATGACCAAATACTTTGTCGTTGACCATGACCACTGGAGCAAGTCCACATGCACCAATACACCTTACATCTTTAAGTGTGAACAATCCATCTGCTGTTGTACGACCAGGTTTTATATCGAGTTTCTCAGCGAATTCATGCATGACTTTCTCGATTCCTTTAACGAAGCAGGCCGTACCTAAACAAACGTTAATGGTATAAAGCCCTCTTTTTTCTTGTGAAAAGTACGAATAGAAACTGACGACGCCATATACTTTGGCAGCAGGGATGTCCAGTTTCCGAGCGACATAAAGCTGTAATTCGCTTGGCAAATAGCCAAAAATTTCCTGAGCTTTATGAAGAATTGAAATTAACGCTTCCTCCTCAGAATTATGCTCTTTGATAAAGGCATCTAGCGCTCTCAATTTTTCATCAGCATGCACTTGACTAAAAATGTCTGACATATAGACCTTCCTTTCCTTGTGAAATTTTTTAATGCGTTCAGCCTGAATTGTTGAATTATTCTGACAATAATAGTATATACCCATCTTTATTAAATAAAAATGGGGATTTGGTCAAAACCTAGTGATTTGTGAAAATTTTATTTTTCTTGATAATCATTTTCAGTTGCAGGCTACAATCGTTAACAAATAAACGCTTGATTTTTTGGGTAGAAAGACTAAACTATAGTTAACGATACCCCTCAGCGCAAGGCTTACTTGTCTTTGAGGGTTAATTATTTTAGAAAGGGTAGGCTTTTTTATGTCTTTTGTTAGAAGTGGTCCAAGAATTCTGATCGTCGTGTCCAAAGATGAGTCCATATTCAAAAATTTTTTGACAACGCATTTTGAGCATATGGTCTTAAGCGATCAAGTTAAGACTTTTGAAGATATTATATCGGTGATGAACCATCATCAAACATTGATCTATATGGCTAAGAATAGCAATGATAATATTGAGGATTTTGAAGTTGCCAAATGTACGGTAATCAATGACAGTGCTCAAGAGTTTTTGATAAAGTGCCTCAATAGCTCGTCTTCTCAAAATGTTGAGTTTGTGAGGCGTGCACCTAGAATCATCATCATGAAAGTGCTTGGCGATGTCGAAAGGACAGTTAGCGATATTGCTGAAGATTTTAAAGCGTCAATTGAGTCAGCAAAAACGGTGCTTAGAGACCATAATGAAGGGACCGTTATTATGTTTACCAAAGGCAATTTGAACAAGGTGCTTGAATTTTCTCAGTTTTTTCACAAAGCGGTCTATACAACAGAACACTTTTCTGAAACAATCAATAATTTAGACCACCATGTTCTGAAATATATCAACCGAAATACGGCGAACTGTGATTGGTATAATTTAACGATAACCATCAGAGATCGATATGAGGATTATAAGAATCACTATAATCGGCTCATTCATGCACTTGATTGTATTGGTGCGGGGATGGTCTTAAAAGAGGGTTATAGTGAAGACATATCGAGATTTTTTTCAACTTCCAGTGTATACAAAGTCGTTTTATATACGTACATGGAACCACTTGAGATCAAAAAAGTGTTGCTTGCACTCGAGTATATGGAAAATGGTGAGCGGATCGTCGATTTTGATCTATACTATAAAAAGAAAAAAATTCACTGGACTGAAGTTAGGGTAGGCAATATCAAATCTTCAGAACAGTTAAGCGAACATTATCGTTCTGAACTATATAAGAGCCTTGAACCTGATGATGTTGAATACATCAGATCAATAGAGGACTATATCTTTGCGATCAGATAAGAAGATGGAGTGGACACAAATGACTTATAAAATGAGCATCTCATATGAAGGGTCGCGCTATAAAGGGTGGCAAAGGCTAAAAACGAGCCGTGATACGATTCAAGAGAAAATTGAATTCGTGTTGTCGAGAATATTTGAGTGTTCAATCGAGATTCATGGGTCTGGAAGAACGGATGCTGGCGTACATGCTTATAATCAAATCGCGAGTTTTAAAGCAGAACGCGTGATTGAATGTGAATGGTTAAAAAAAGAAATGAACCGTTATCTTCCAGAAGATATTGTGATTTTATCAGTGGAAAACGTGCATGAATCTTTTCATGCACGTTTTAATGCCAAGAAAAAAGTCTATACGTATCAAGTTTGGACGAAAGAGACGCCTCCTGTTTTTGAGCGTCATTTTGTCTATGACATCCAGTCGAAACCGTTAGATCAGGACCTTATGAAACGCGCTTCAAAGCGGCTTGTTGGCACACATGATTTTAAAGGTTTTTCAACGGATAAAACCAAAAAGTCAACCATACGCACGATCGAGTCCATTGAGTTCCTTGAAGAAGATAGAGTCCTTAAAATCATAGTGACTGGAAACGGTTTTCTGTATAATATGGTGAGAATAATCGTAGGTACTTTACTTGAAGTTGGGTATGGAATTAGGGAAGCGGAAACGATAACTGAGGTCTTAAACTCTGGTGTTCGATCGCAAGCGGGTGAAACTGCACCGGCGAAAGGGTTGTTTTTGACAGAAGTCATCTATTGATGGACTTGACCGATTATTTTGGAGGAATGGATGAAAATTTTGTATTATGACTGCTTTGCAGGACTTAGTGGCGACATGAACTTAGGTGCTATGATTGATTTGGGCGTCGATTTGGAACAACTGAAAGCGGAACTCGCAAAATTGGGTCTTGATCACGAGTTCAAGCTAACCGCCAGAAAAGATGAAAAACACGGAATTTTTGGAACAAAGGTCGATGTCGTGGATTTCAATCATGACCACGACCATCATCACGACCATCATCATGACCATGAACACGACCATGAACACGCACACGGACATGCATCATTAAGGGACTTTTCAGATATACGCGAACTGATATTAAAAAGTGATTTGTCAGAACGCGTAAAAAATGACAGCATAAAAATGTTTGAAATTATAGCTGAAGCTGAAGCGAAAATCCACGGTAAAAAAATAGAAGAAGTACATTTTCATGAAGTAGGTGCAATTGATTCCATCATAGATGTAATAGGCACAGCCATTTGTATGGACATATTGGAGGTTGACCGGGTAATGTCATCAACCGTTGAACTTGGAAGTGGATTTGTGAAGTGTGCACATGGGCTTATGCCGATTCCTGCACCTGCAACAGCAGAAATTTTGAAGGGGATACCCATTAAAAGCACCATCGAGAAAAATGAGATGACGACACCAACTGGCGCAGCAATTCTTAAGGCTTACGTTTCAGAGTTTACGGATGACAAGCGGTTTATGATAAAGAACATCGGATATGGCCTTGGATCGCGCAATTTGAAAATACCTAATCTTGTACGAGTCATGATCGTTGAAATGGAAGATGGCATCGGTGCCTCAGATGAGAATAAACAATGGATCATGGAAACAAATATTGATGATATGAGCTCGGAACACCTTGTTTATGCAGAAGAGAGATTACTTGCTGCAGGGGCACTCGATGTTTATAAGACCCCAATCATCATGAAAAAGGGAAGACCTGCGATTAAACTGTCTGTTCTTTCGCAAAGCGAGGATCTAAAAAAGCTGCAACACATTATTT
>DMYC01000125.1 GCA_003482695.1 Clostridiales bacterium UBA8960 | reverse complement strand
ATCAATTGTCATAACAGTTAAGATACCCTTTGTTTTGGGGCCTGGTGGCATCATGAAAATCTATGGTGAAAAAACCGTTGTTGCAAACTACGATACTTTCTTAATTCAATCACAAAAGGAGTAAAACATGAAATTTAACAGACGTATGAAAATAGTATTATTGATATGTGTTTTTTTAGGCATATTTGCAACAGCGTTGCTTTACAACACCATGAAATCTTATGTGGAGCCTGTTGAAGAAGTTATAGTGCCTGTAGCTAATCGTTCTTTAGTAAAAGATACGGAAATTAGTGATACCGATGTAAGAATGATATCAATAAAAAGTAATTTAGTTCCGAAAGATGCCATAAAAACAAAGGCGGAGCTTATAGGAAAGAGATTGCTAGACGTAGCTCATGAAGGCGAGTATTTTTTCCCTAACAGAATATCAGAACGAGGTGTTACAAGAGTCGTAATCGATGATATGTATCGGATTGGTATTGATATCGAGAATATCTCTGATTTTTTAGGTCTACAACTGAAGATTGGAGATAAATACATTCTATATTCAAAAATGCCTGGTGTAGAACCTGTGAAACTTGGGGAAGTGATAATCGTGTCTCTTGTAGATTTGTCAGCGAAAGAAGTAATTGATTCTGAAGGAGCAAATCTGAAAACAGTGAACGTTGCGGTTAAGACAGAGGGTGAAATGAAAGCTCTAATAACAGCTGAACAAAATCGTGCGATTGAAATTATTAAGCCCCCCGTTAGCAATTAAATAAGGAGAGTATATCTTATGAATTTGTCTAGAAATTCTAACAAGAAGGTATTAGTCTGGGATGTTTATTCATGGTTAGTTACAATAATTAGTGCTTTAATAGTTACTTACAATGTTTTTAATTAATGTTAAGGAGAATGTTATGATTATAAACTTGCTTAGAAAATTAAATACTAAAAATGCAATTCGCTTGATGTTAATTTTGATTGTGATACTTTCGGTAATGGGGTCATTTCATTTGTTTGATATTTTACAAAATGAGTCAAACTATTCTATGCCTACAATTATTAAAAAATTGAGTTTGGCATACGTTCCTGTGATGTTTTCGTTTTCAGTAATCATATTTGCTTTAAGCTCCATTGAACAAAGTAAAATAACATTCAAATCATTTAAAAAATCGGTTATCGCTGCATTGTTTGTAACTCTTTTAATACCAGGCTTTTTAATATTTCCAGATAAATTTGGATTTAACGCAGCGATTTTGATATTGCCTACGTCAGCTGCTTTAATTATTATTCTTTTAGCTCGTTTCTTTCAAAAATATACTGATGAACAAATAGGGAACATGAAATCTGAGTTAAAGGAACTCGTTCATGAAGTAAGGAGGAATTAATATCGAAACGTTGATTAAACATAAAAACAAGCATCCAGTGATACTTGATGCAGACTTTTATTACAATATGCTTAGCAAAGATGATCAGGAACATGCACAACGGGTTACGAATTTGTCTTTGAAAATTGCTCTTGCGCTAGGGTTGGGGGGAGAACTCTATTATCTTAAAAGAGCTGCCAAATATCATGATCTCGGTAAACTAAAGATAACAAGCGATATTTTAAATAAGAGTGGGCCACTTACAGAAGCAGAAAGAAAAGAAATGATGATTCATGCAAAATACTCCGGGGAAATGCTTTGTGAAGTTAAGGAGGACTTAAGGGTTATTGAAATAGCCATGCTCCATCATGAAAATTATGATGGTAGTGGATATCCTTTTAGACTTAAGGGAAATGAGATTGCGCTTGAGTCTCGTATTATCAGGGTAGCCGATGTGTATGATGCTCTCAGATCAGAACGCTCTTATAAAAAAGAGTTTCCTGTAGATGTTTGCAAAAAAATTATGATTAAAGAGAAAAATCACTTTGATCCAGTAATATTAAAAGCCCTCTTAAACATTGAATGAGGGCTTTAGACTACTTTTTATTTAAATCATTTTTAATTAAAAGAACAACATAATTACTAAAAGAGCGGCTCTCGCTTTTGGCTTTTTTTTCAGCTTCTGCCTTTAATTTTTTATCTATTGTGATCAAGGTTCTAGCATTTTCTTTTGATATACTCATATATTTTTCCTCCTTGAGTATATGATATCACAAATTATAAAGGTTTACAAGGTGTTATCACTGTGTTATAATTATATTAGGAAGAGTAATATTTATTTTAGAAAGTGAGGATTCTATGAAGAATTATTTTAGATTAATTTTTACAACCTTGATGTTGAGTTTATTATTACAGTCTACGGTTACATTCGCAAATACTCAGAACTTCAAAGACGTTCCATCAAGACATTGGGCGTTAAGATTTATAGACTCTTTAAAGGCCACAGAAATCGTTACAGGTTATCCTGATGGCACGTTCAGACCTAGTGCAAACGTGAAAGCAAACGAGTATATTGCAATGACCGTAAAAGCACTTGGATATAGCTTGCCGGCTAATCCGAATGACTGGGCTAAACCTTACATCGATAAAGCACTTGAGCTTCACTTGATTGCTCCTGAACAATTCAAAAACTATAATGACTTCATCACTAGACAAAGCATGGTATCGATTACAATGAACGCCATATCGCTAAACGAAGAACGTCCTTCCACAGAATTTGATCAGTTTGTCGCTAACGACATAAAAGACTTCATCGAGATTTGCGACCGAGCAAAGCAGAACGTTCTAGATGCTTATAAAATGGGTGTCGTTACAGGCTACACCGACAAGACCTTTAGGGGATGGAACTTTACCAATCGTGCTGAAGCTACGACGCTGATCAGCAAGATAATTAATCCTTCTCTTAGAGATAATCCTAAGTTGGATTATAAAGCGACTGTTAAACACTGGTATTGGGTAAAAAAAGATGGCACTCGTGTCTTTGCAGAAACAAACATTTACAAAAATGGTGTTTTTCAATTAGTTGACGAAGATTTTTATATGCCTGTTTATAAAGGAATCAACGTGACTGAATTGTTTGAGATTGGAAAATATCTAAATAAATTGACACTTGAAACAGGAAATGAACCTTTCTATTTATTTAGTTTAGGTCAAGATGGATTTGGTGTACTTGGTTTCAAAAACAAGAATGATTACATCGATATTTTTAAAAATAACATTCTGTTTCATGACCAAACAGTTATGATTCCAACAGATGTTGAATTAATTGTTGGCGCAGCAGCCTATCTTTATGCTGACTACTCATACTCCATTTCATTAGATAAAGTGAATTATGACAAATATCGTAGCTTTATAGAAAAAATGATTCAGTTCTCCTTTAAAGCCGATGCAACGAAGGTTATTGAAAAAATCAACAATGCAATTCCTGTTAATGATATAGAACTCATTAAATTCGGTATTGGTGGGAGAAATGTAAAAATTAGCAATACAGGCGACCGTATAAAAATTGAATACTCGGTTAAATACAAATAAGGAGTGATTTTGTGAACAAATTTAAAAAAATAGTATCCATGTTTTTGGTTATTGTAATGATTTTTCCGGTGTTCGGTGGCTCCAGTACACATGCGGCAATCAACAATCCGTCTGTTTACGATGAAATGCGTGATTACTTCACTTCGGCCACCAAAAACAATCAGACATGGGAATCTTTCAAAATTTATTACGGAGTTCCAAGCGACGTGCCATTTAAAAATGCCAATGGTTGGTTTTTCAATATCGAGCTATGGCACGACCTTCAAATTGTCGCTTATGGCGATTATGCAAGTATTGGAAACAATGATTTTAAAAATGCCACGCTTAAAAATTATTCTGGCGACTTAACTGTTGGCCACAAGAATCAAGGTTATTATCGTTCCGGCAGCTTAAAAGGCGAATACCGTTATCATGGTTTTGATGCTAGTGGCAATAAATACGTGAATCTTGATTTTCCTGCTGATGCTGACTCTGGTCGAAAACCTGAGAGCAAGAAATGGATTTATACCATATGGGATTTAGAAAGTCCTTATTATAAAAGCACTCGAATTAAAGAAGCAAGTCAATACTATGATCTTGCAAAACTCCCCAATGATAACGCACAAAGTATTAGAAATTGGATAGCTGAAACCCTTCCATTCAAAATTGTAAACTCGACCAATGCAAATAAGGACGCTTATAACTACGCTCATGTTACCACTGCACCTACCACTAGGTTTCCTGGTGAAGCTTTGATGTATCATGATTCAAACATCATATACTATCAAACATTCTCGTTGAATAAAAGGGTGCAAGATAAGTCCAAGCTTGAAATGGCTCCTTTTATTGCAGTAGAGAGAACTGGCGATGGTTTTGATCCGGTTAAAAAGGCTTCACTAGAATATGATGTGAAGTTGACTGGCATATATCGAGATGCTGAGCTTTGGTCGCCATACACCACTTATGGAGGTATGCCTGTTGATGTCGCACGAACAGTTTTTTACACCAGAGATGAAATCAAATCATGGACCATTAAGTTAACTGACACTTTAACAAATCAATTATTAGTTGCTGAAAACGTTAAAAATAACGGAAACAGAGGTTCTAACACGTTTAAAGTATCGATACCATATGAGAAATACAAAAGCAAATTGACTACAAATCCTGAATCTGACAAAAGAATCGAAATTGCGTTTAATGGCGAAATAACTGTCTTTTTTCATAACGGAGATTCCATAACGAGAACAATCAGCTCGCTTGATAGCGCCGAAGCGCCTAACCTTGAAGATTTGAACGAAAATGGAAATCAGGAAACAAATCCGACTTTGCCATATGTCGAAAAAATCACTCTTGAAATTAGCGCACCAAGATACATGCTTGATACTGAAAAATTCAAGATTAGTGATGCGACCGATCTACCGGATGACGCTACTCGCAAAGTTGTTCTTGATGGAGTTGAATTATCACCTACCGACTCAGAAATCTTCATAGCAGGGCAGCACCTTTTCCCTCTGATCGGAAAAGATAAAATCTACACATACTCGGTTATATATACTGATGGGGAAGGCACAGATGTACCTTATAGCAGCTACATTGTAGTGTACACCACAAAACCGAAAGCGCAGTTTAAAACCGAAGGCACTTTTAAAGAGAATCGCAAAATCACTGTTAACACTGATTTTACGAGCGTAAATTCGTCATATCTACTCAGTAACGCTACGATAAGCAACATATCTTTTGATGCAACTAGCGACTATGCAGGTAGCGTGAAATTCAAGACCAAGAACTCAAATCAGATGGTGTTCTTAGTCAAAAATGAGTCTGAATTATCGATTAACATAAGGACTCAAGCGGTGATTTCTCCATCTTTGATTGAACGGAGTGACATACCTTCAGGATATTTCGTCTCAGACGATTATAATCAGTCATACCGCATAGATAAAGATTATGCCCCTGCGATTATCGCGAATATTTGGTCCGGCGTTATGATTCGTGGTGAGACTTTAGATTTTGCCTATGACGGTTCAAGTTATGATGATGACCTAATTTCAATAAACACTTACAAAATCTATTATGATTCAAACGGCGATACAATCCCTGAGCTTTTAGTCAAGCAAGGAAACTGGGATGATTACAACGGTTTTGTAGCAAACAGCTTAGGCGCTTATAAAATCGTGTTTGAAATCGAGGAATCTTTTGGCCAAGAAACAATCGAGGAATTCATCACTTCTTCAGACAAGCGAAAAGCCACCGTGGAAAGGATGTTCTACGTCGATAACGTGGCTCCCGTAACGGCCATCGAGACGAATATAAACGTTAACATCCCAAAAGTGGACTTACTGGTACTTAATGATGAAGGTATCACGAGAGAGCTTAACGAAGAGATTAAGAATAAAAGGGTCGATTGGATTAATGCTCTAGGCCAGACGAAAGGCGTGAGCGCCAATGTGCAGATTTGGGATTTATACACCTACATCGATTCTAAAACGGTATCGCCAACAAGACATACTGGAGGCTCTTATCCGTCGGCCACATGGGTTTACTCGTCTGGTGGTTATACCGGGACGCTTAATCGAATCAATGTAAGGGACAATGGCTCTTATTATGATTATGGCTATTACCAAGAGTACACAACCACAGAGCAAATACCAATTTGGGAAGGTGCAACTGACTTAGATTGCTTTTATCGAGGAGATTGCAGACAAATTGTCGGGTACGAAACCGTCACTACGACACATTATGAATGGGTAAGCGATTATCGATGGGAGTCTAATTACTATGGTGACTATCATGGAACAATTACGAAGCCGATAAAGCAGACCTTTGATCCGACGCTGAATATATCATCCG
>DMYC01000032.1 GCA_003482695.1 Clostridiales bacterium UBA8960 | reverse complement strand
TGACGATGGCGTGGTTATACCACCAATGTCATTTATACCTCTTGCGGAAAGGAATGGTCAAATCATTTCCATTGGAATGTTCGTGATCGAGCAAGTCTGTCTAATGCTGTTAACTTGCGAGAAAGATGTAGCAATCGCCATCAACATTTCACCGATACAACTTCAAAGTCAAAGCTTCTATGCGGATGTTCTCTCTTGCATCGAGCGTTATGAGGTGAATGCGAATCAATTAATCTTTGAGATTACGGAAAATCTATTTGTCAATAATTTTGAAGAAGCAAATAAGTTGCTTGCAAAATTCAGGGCAATAGGTATTAAAATTGCCCTTGATGACTTTGGAACGGGTTATTCATCGTTAAGCTATTTAAAAAACATGGCTGTCGACATCCTCAAAATAGACAAAATGTTCATCGCTAGCCTCGATGATGAGTCCCATACAATTGTGGGTGAAATCGTAAACATCGCCCACAAATTAGATCTGAAAGTTGTCGCTGAGGGTGTTGAGACAGATGCCCATTATGAAACCCTCAGAAAGTTGAATGTCGATTACTTTCAGGGATACCTTATCGGAAAGCCTGGCCCTATGAATGAAGATGTTGAATCAATCGTTTAGTGATAAAGCAAAACAACGCCCCCAAGAGATTGGGGGCGTTAAAATTGCAATAAGTGAAACGCCATTGCGATTTTATTTTTAAGATTGGCATTAAAACAAGTAAGTTTCGAAATCCAACAAAATAAGGATTGAACGCGAACAGTAAGGGCCTAAAAGGATGCATCTTTGTTCTGAACGGTTCCGCAGTCGCTTCATAGGCGCAAGCCAAAAGAAGAAGCGCACGAGGACTAAGTGAAGAATAAAGATGCAGCCTTTTAGGCCCGTGCTCACGATTACCCCTTAATGACCCGCTCAAAAACGCCCACTAAATAAGGATCAAACTGCGTCCCCGAACACCGCAAAATCTCCTCGATGGCATACTCAGCAGAAAGTGCCTTGCGATACGGCCTGTCGTTGGTCATGGCGTCGAAGGCATCGGCGATGGTGAGGATGCGGCACTCCAGAGGAATGTCTTCACCGGAAAGGCCAAGCGGGTAGCCGGTACCGTCCCATTTTTCGTGGTGTTTGTAAATGAGGTCCGAGATCGGTTCGAGTTCAGGAGACGCTGATGCGATGCGATGGCCGATGGTGGTGTGGGTGAGCATGACTTGCCATTCTTCGCCTGTGAGTGGACCCGGTTTTTTTAAGATGTTGTCGGGGATGCCGACTTTGCCAAGGTCGTGGAATTTCGTTAAAAGCGCCAGTTGGTCGAGCCTGTGCTGCTCAAGGCCGATGGCTTCACCGATTGCCATAGCGATATCGGTCATGCGGTCGGCGTGGCCTTCGGTGATGTAGTCTTTTGCTTCAAGCGCCTTCATAAGTGATTTGACGAGGACGCTTTTGCTGCTGCTAACTTTTAGGAGCTTGTTGTTATACATATTATGGTCGGCGCTTTGGTAGAGTCTTGTAGTATTCACTCTAAGGCCACCGGAATGTGCAATGCCGAATGAGACCGAGATGTCGTATGATAGATTGGCGTTCACACCTGCTAGACGTTTTTGAAATTCAAGACACTTTGACTCGATATAGGCGTTTGACTGATCCAAATAGACGATGGCGAACTCGTTGCCGCCGATGCGTGCGATAATCTCTGCGCACTTGAATGTTTCATTCAGTATACCTGAGACGTATTTGATGACGCTGTCGCCTTCTGCGTGGCCAAGCGCGTCGTTGATATTCTTAAGGCCATCGATATCGAAAACGATGAGCGAAAAGTTTTCATATTCCGCACCTTCACGATCAAAAAGGAAAGCTTCAAACCGCCTTCTGTTGGCGAGCTGCGTGATGACATCTGTTTCAGCCATTTCGCGCAGTTTGTTTTCAAGCGCGATGCGTTCAGTCATATCGCGGATGATGATGAGCACCTCATTCATTTCAGTGAGCTGAAGCCTTGCCTCAAAATGCCGGATATAGCCCGCTTCTGTGGTGAAATCCACCACTTCGGAAGATCTGTTCTTAAGCACTTGGTCCACACCCTCCACAAGGCGCGCTAAAACAGCCGGATCTCTGAGGATCGAGAGTACCAGAGTGGCCTCTTTTGCACTCGACGTGGAAAAAGGCGTCATATGATGTTTCGCATCGCTGACGAGGAGGATGTCCGGAATCGCCATCATCAGGGCTTGGTTGCGTGAACGCATTTTTTCAAGCGTCGTGATTTTGTCTTGAAGCTCTGGATAATAGTTTTTTCGGACGGACTTTTCCCCAAGGCCGATGATCGCTTCTCTTGTGAAGGTCTTCTTGTCATCTGAATAATTTGGCATAAATGTCTCTCACTTCTTCGTAGGTTAACGGTTTTGGATTCGTCACCATGCACGGGTCGCCCAGCGCGCCATGGGTCATGGTGTCTATGATTTCTTCGCTCGGTCTATCAAATGCGATAAGCTCTGGGATGCCGACCGCTTCTCTGAGGCTTGAAATTTTCTTTATGAGTCCGGCCTTGATGTCGCCTTCCGTGACACCCATGAGGGCCGCGATTTTATCATAGCGCCTTTTCGCAAAGTCGTAGTTGATGTCGATGACGCGCTCAAGCAAGATGCTGTTGCATTCGCCATGTGGCAGATCCAGCGTACCGCCGAGGCTGTGGGCACAGGCGTGAACGGCGCCGAGGCTTGCATTGGAGAAAGCAAATCCAGCGTGGAGCGAGCCCATCATCATGTCGTGCATCACTTCCAGCGACCGCTCTGGTAAGACGGCTTTCGGCAATGCGTGATAGACCGTTTCGATCGCTTTCAGTGCGTGAACGTCGGTCAGGGCACCTGCCGCACTGGAAACATAAGCTTCGATGCCGTGTGTCAGTGCGTCCATACCCGTGCAAGCGGTGAGATACGGGTCCATGGTCATGAGCGGCTGAGGGTCGATTAAAGCAAGATCTGGCACGACTTTTTTGCTGATGATCGCCTTTTTGATGTGCTCGTGCGTGTCCGTTATGATCGCGAACTGGGACACATCCGCTGCAGTGCCCGCAGTCGTGGGGATACAAAGGAGTGGAGGCCCTGGCAGGCGAATTTCGTCGACGCCTACATAATCGAGCACATGGCCGCCGTTCGTGGAGACGATGCTGATGCATTTTGCACAGTCCATCGGGCTGCCACCACCGATTGCGACGATGCTGTCGCAGTCCTCCGCTAGAAAAAGCTCTGCGCCGAGCATGGCTTCGAAATCTTTTGGGTTGCTTGAAACGTCGTCAAAGATGATGAAATTTAGTCCGGCTGTCTTAATGGAGGCTAGGATCTGCGGAAACCATTTTTGTGCGGTGATGCCCTTATCGGTGACGATCATCGCTTTTTTTGCGCCGAAATGCTTAAGGTACTGTCCGATAAGAAGGCTGGATTCGTAGCCGACGATCACTTCGGGGACGACGAATTTGCGTTGTTCTAAGTAGGTGTTCATATGTTAACCTCGTTTCTGGATGATTGGTGTGAATAAAATTCGTGTTAGAATATTGTACCCAAAAATGGTTTACAATAATCAAATGGTTACGAGAGAAGCAATTGCAACGGATGATTGATATTGTTTTAACATATGCCTATTTATTCAACTATTTCTCTTATAAATTCCTTTACATAGACTTCACAATAAATGTATAATTAGGGAAAAATCTAAAACGACGAGGTGGATTTGTGGTATTTACCAATGTAGTACAAGAAAAAGACCTAAGCAAAGAGCAGAAACTTATAATACTCGCCGTATTCCCAGTGGCATTCATGATTTTCGGCATCATTTTTGGACTCATCGAAGGACTCGACGGCATTTCACTTGTGGATGGCCTACTTGCCATCATGACTTCACCAACGACTCTGATCACGGACTTCTTCGTGGTGGGTGGCATCGGCGCAGCCTTTATCAACTCATCTGTCATCGGTTTCTTTAATCTATTTTTACTCAAACACTTTAAAATGAGAATCAACGGCCTTTTGGTCGCGGCATTCTTCACCGTTCTCGGTTTCTCTTTCTTCGGAAAGAACGTCATCAACATTTTGCCGATTTACCTAGGCGGCTACCTTTATGCGAGATTTCAAGACATTCCTATGAAAAACGTCATCCTGGTCATCATGTTCAGTACGGCACTTGCGCCGATCGTGAGCATCATCACATTCGGTGGCATTTTCGATGAGGGTTTCGGTTACTTGATGGGGATACTTTCGGGGGTCATCATCGGACTCGTGATCGTGCCACTTGCATCGCACATGATCCGTTTTCATGACGGTTATAACCTTTATAACATCGGTTTCACCGCAGGCATCGTAGGGACTGTGCTCAACAGCTTGCTGAAGAACTTTAATGTGACGATTATGCCAGTTAACTTGGTGTACACAGAAAACAACCCCTATTTGATCGTCATGATGTTTGCCCTTTTCCTCTATTTGATCGCCATGGGCTTTAGAACCAATAAGAACGTCTTAAAAGAATATAAGGCGATTTACGATTATAAAGGCCGTACCATCACGGACTTCACATCGCTCCTCGGTTACGGCATCACGTTTTTCAACATGGGCGTCCTCGGAATCGCGGCCATCACTTTAGTATTAATTTTAGGCGGAAGTGTTAATGGACCGACATTATCGGGTATACTTACCATAGTCGGATTTGCGGCATTCGGTAAGCATCCAAAGAACTGTGTCCCCCTGGTCGCAGGTGTACTCCTAGCAGGCGTCATATTTGGATACGATTTTTCAGACACAAGATTCATCATAGCGGTACTGTTTTCAACGACTATAGCCCCAATCGCCGGTGCTTTCGGCCCTGTGGCTGGCGTCATAGCCGGAATGTTGCACTTGACTCTCGTCACTAATATAGGTATTATTCATGGTGGGATAAACCTATATAACAATGGATTCGCAGGCGGATTGGTTGCTGGGTTTATGGTACCGATTATCGATGCATTCAAGAGGGGGAGCTCAAAGCATGAGACACGAGATTAAGAAGATAAGCAAAATCGTGGACGAACTGACAACACTTTTTTTAAGAGATGATACAAATGAGGTGGAGTTCAGAATCATTACGGGGAAAGATCGCACCGTCATTAAAATAGTAGATTACAACACACATTATTCGGATAAAACGATCGATCACTTTAGAACGACGTTCAATAGACAGCGTCAGTACGAAATTGAAGAATACTACTGGCAACTTGCCGGCGAAAACGATGACGACGATGAAATCACTCTAATCGGCGCCATGATCGACACTGCGATCGTGGAAAAACGCGATGGGAACCTTTATCTTGAGCTCATCCGAATCAACGAGCAGACCTAATAACGCGAGACTTAAAACGACATGAAAATGTCGTTTTTTTGATAGAAATGAAGGAAATGGGAGGGTGCCATGAAGCGCTTTTTGATAATCGTTGTGTTTATTTTACTGCTGCTGCAAGCGGTGCCTTTTCTGATTCCGCTTAGCCGATATACGTATAATCCAGAATTTAAACCTTATGCAAACAGTTTCTATTTTGAAGATTCAGGCGTGCCCATTCATTATAGGCTATTCATGCCAACCACATCACGGGTTAAGGGAAAAGTTTTTTTCGTACATGGCTTAGGCGGCTCTACAGAATCGTTTACCTTAAATGCGCCTAGCCTTATAGAACAAGGTTACATCGTCGTATCAGTGGACCTTCCAGGGTTTGGGTACAGCGCACGTGGTACGAACTTCAGCCATGGTCAAACGAGTCGCGCCAGACAGCTTTGGTCGCTGCTGGAAGTCATCGACTATAATGCTTCGCTTGATATCGGCACGATTAGGTGGGACCTTGCCGGCCACAGCATGGGCGGAGGCACTGTATCAGCGATGGCCGTCTCAAGACCGGACCGAACAAGAAGCCTTATCCTGATAGATGGTGCGCTTTCTCAGAGCGATCGATCCTCAGATGGCGGTCTACTCTTTTACCCACCAGTGAGCCGCTGGACTCAGGTGATTCTGGAGCATGTTCTGATCAAGGAAAAACGCATCGCGTCGATTTTGAAATCCGCTTATGGCAGAGACGCCACGGCGGAAGAAGTGCAGCGTTACTTAAAGCCGCTGTCCGTTAAGGGGACGGCGCGTGGTGCGATCCACTTCGCAAAGTCCTCAGAGAGTCTGCCTTTATCCGAACTTGAGCGTTACAGTGGGCCGGCATTTGCCATTTGGGGATCGAGGGACAACTGGGTTCCGATCAGCGAACTGGATGAAATCGAGAAACATCTGCCGAAAATCGAACGTTTCGTCATAGATGGTGCAGGTCACTTGCCACATGAAACCCATGCTGGCGTGTTCAACGAGGCACTCAATAAGTTTTTGGAGACTAGGCCGTGATGCCTTGCAAACCGATTTAATAAACAGTATAATTAAATTTAGCGATAAAGGAGGGCGACTATGGCTCAGAAAAATACAGTTAAGAAAGATCCAAAGGCATTACTTAGAGAGAAAAAGCTCAAAAAACAAAGGCGTAAGACGATTATGAAAAGCGCACTCGCGATCATACTTGTTCTTCTTATGGTCGGTATGGCTCTGGCGCCAGTGTTCGGAGAATCCTATACAGCAAATGATACTTACAGGGGCGATGGGCATTATATCGTCTCAGACGCACAAATCAAACTCGCGATTTCAAGTAGCACAGCAGAGCCTGATGTGAAATTCCACGACTTTATCGATTTTATGATGAATACAGTAGAAGGAAACTACTATAAAGATGTAAACAAGCAGACTTTAATCGAAGGCGCTTATAAAGGCATCTTTAGCACACTTGATCCTTATAGCACTTACTTTACACCAAAGGAGTATGCAAACTTCAACACGAGCATACAAGGCGAGTTCAGTGGCATAGGCGCTTCCATAACAGAAGGTAAAAACGGTTATGTGGAAGTGGTGTCGCCGATCAAAGGCACACCGGCTGATCGCGCAGGGCTACAACCGGGCGACTGGATCGTGGAAATCGACGGCATCGACGCTTCAGGTTTCACGACTGAGAAGGCCGTCAGCATGATTCGCGGACCAAAAGGCACACCTGTGAAGCTCACCATAAGACGAGCGGGAATAAACGAACTGCTTTATTTCACAATCGTGCGTGATACGATCATCATCAAATCCGTCAATTTCGAAGTGCTTGAAGGCGGCATCGGCTACATCGAACTTACTGAGTTCAGTTCCAAGACAAATTCGGAGTTCAGCGCAGCGATGGCGCATATGGTGAACCAGAACATCAAAAAAGTGATCGTGGATGTGAGAAACAACCCAGGCGGGCTTCTTGACACGGCGATTTATGTAAGTGATTTCTTCATCCCATCGGGAAAAGAGATCGTGATTATCGACTATAAAGGAACAAATGATAGAACGTATAGAGCATCTACGGCTAAATCGCCTGTGGATGTGGTGGTTCTCACAAATGGTGGATCGGCCAGCGCTTCTGAGATTTTCGCAGGCAGCGTCCAGCAAACGGGTAACGGCATCGTGATCGGTGAGAAGACGTTCGGCAAAGGCACGGTTCAAAACTTGATGCCGCTTACCAACGGCGGCGCAGTGAAGCTTACGGTCGCTGAATATTTGCTCACAGGCAATTATAAAGTCGATACGGTGGGCATCATTCCGGACATCGAAGTGGCAGCGCCAGCGAGACTCACAGATGCCATCGTCGCAAGCCTCGCACCGATGGTACCATCGAAGGGCATGCTGACACTGAACATTTATGCGGCACAGCAAAGGCTTAACCTTTTAGGTTACAGCATAACGGCAGATGGTCAAAATGGCCCTGAAACAAGAGCGATCGTTTCTGAGTTTCAAAGGCGTATGGGCCTCTATGTTTCAGGTGCACTCAACGAGGCGACGATGAAGGCGATTGAAGCGGAGCTTAAGACGTCGGCGGCTAAAACGTTCGACCCACAGCTTGAAAGAGCGATTGTGTATATGAAAACTGGAAAATAAAAAAACTCTGAAACCCTGCAAAATGCAGGGTTTTTGTTTTTTATTCACACTTTTATGATTAATTTTCCCGAAGTTTGGTATCTATATGATGTCATGAAGATGTAACCTGTTGTAATAGTACGGTAACAGACACCACACCCAAAAAGGTGTATACTGTAGTAGGAGTAGTGGTTCTGTAGTTTTACAGTTCTATTACAATAAAAAACTTTGATTGACCACGCTTCACTACAGATGATATAATCAGTAATAGGATTTTGCGATATCCCACGCGGGTTACGCGGTTCTGAGGCAGAGCTTTAGCCTCAGAAGGGGGTTATTGATCAAAACTCTCTTCTGTAATAAGAAGCAAAAAACTAAACCTATTTAAGGGAGGAATTCGCAATGAAAAGAGTATTATCTTTAGTCCTGGCTTTAGTCATGGTACTAGGTATGATCCCAACGTTTGCGGCTGACATGACCGGCGGAGAGCATTTGCTTGAGCACGGATTTATCGCTGGCAAACCTGGGGACACAGACGCAGCTAAGATCGACGCTGGCGCAGCGTTAACAAGACAAGAATTAGCTGCATTAATCGCAGAATTAATGGGCGAAAAAGAAATCGCTGCAACTTTCGCACAACCAGCTGATTATGCAGATGCTGCATCAATCGGTTCATGGGCAAGACCATTCGTGGCTTATGCTCAATACAATGGTTGGATGAGCGGAAAACCAGGAAACATATTTGACCCAACTGGTCCAGTACCTGGTCAACAATTAGCAGCAGTTCTTATGAACGCTCTTGGTTACACAGTTGATACACAAGCTAAGTATGCTACAGTTCTTTCTGATGCTGCTGCTCTTGGTATCCCAGTTTCTTCAGGCGACTTAAACAGAGGACAAGCATTCGAAGCTATGTGGATTGCTGTATCTGAAGTTAATGTTAACGGCGAAGAAATGACACTTGGCGTTAAGCTTGGTAAATTGGATCCTCCGGTAGTAGTTCCTACTGAGTTGGCTGTAGTTTCTGCTACTGCTACTAACCTTGCTGAAATCAATGTAAAATTCAACATGGAATTAGATGTTGCAAAAGTTACAGTTGCTAACTTCAGAGTTGGTAATGCTGACGCTGCAGCAGTAAAATTAAGCGAAGATAAAATGACTGTTGTTGTTACTCCAAATCCAATTTCAGCTGTTAACCCTAAAGATTATGCTTTAGTTGTTAAAATGGCAGTTGGCTTGGCAGCAGATTATACTGCTACTGTAACTGCATTTGATACAACATTACCAGTTATTCAAAGTGTTGTTTTAACAGGACCAACAACTTTTGATATTATCTTTAGTGAGCCAATCGTTGCTACTGCACCTTCAGTTTTAGTTAACAATGGTGTATACGGTGCAGCTCCAATGGCACCAGTTGGAAATAAAGTAACAGTAATGCTTGGTGCTGCTTTACCAGATGGTACTTATGAAGTTAAAATTTCTGGTTATGCAGATTATGCTGGGTTCCCAATTGCAACTACTACTACTTCACTAGTATATGCAAAAGACACTTCTGCTTTAACAGCATCAATTACTTCAGCTAAACAAAATGAAGTAGTTGTCAAATTTAGCAAGAAGATTGCTACAACATTGAATGTAAATCATTTTTATCACACATTCTCTGCATGGGCTCCAAATACTGTAACTACAACTGATAACCAAACTTACACATTATCATTTACAACTTATACAATTCCAGAAGGAAACTTTAATTTAGTAGTTAAGGCAACTGATGGAACAATTAAAACAACAGACGTATGGGGTATTGATTTAGCTGCTAATACGACAATCGTCGGATCAGTTACAGCTGATAAAACTCCTCCAACAGTTGTTGTAAAAGAAGTAACTTCTGAATCTGCAATAAAAGTTGAGTTCAGCGAATCAGTTGCTGGTGCAACTACTGCTGCTAACTATATTGTTAGAAAAGCAGATGGTACTGCATTAGTAGGAGTAACTGCTACTCATGATACAGGTAATGTTTATATTGTTAACCTTGGTGGCGTACAACCTGCTGGCGTTTACACAATTGAAATTAAGAATGTTACTGACACTGCTTTAACTCCAAACACTATGTTACCTGTGGTATTATCATTCACAGTAACTGATAAGACTCCTCCTACTGTTACAGCAGTAAGTTGGGTAGATACAGCTGCAGCAACTCCTGAATATGTTTATGTTACATTCAGTGAAGCAGTTGCAACTACTGGAGCAAACTCAGCATTAGACAAAAATAATTATCGAGTAAATGGTGCAATTATTCCTACTGAAGTAACTGCATTTGGTGTTGCAGGAACTAAAGTAAGATTAGCAGTTCCAGACGGCACAGTTGTTGCTTCTGTAACTTGGGGACAAATTGCTGACTTAGCAGGCAACAAAATGGTTAACTTAACAAACACAACAGGTGATGTTGGTGTTCCTGCTTTAACTTTGGAAGGTGCAATTGTTGCTGGAGATATTATCTCAGTTACAACTAAATCACTTAACACAGTTGAAGTTGTTATTAACAAAGTTATTCCTACTTTAACTGTAGCAGCATTCACAGTTGAAGAAGGTGCTGGTGGTGCTGATGTTGCAGCTCCTGCAATTATTAGCTACACTAACGATGGAACAAAAACTACTGTTATATTAACACTTACTGCTTCAACTGCAATGATTAACTCAAGTGACAAACCTGCAAATGTAAACTTCATCGCAGGCGGATTAGTTTCAGACACTGGAGTAACAAATGCAGCGTTTAGTATAGCTACTGGTGATATTGTTGATGGTATTGCTCCTTCTTATGCAAGTATTGCACAAGTTGATAATGATACTTTCACTATTACTTTAGATGAAGATATAAAAGCTGCACAAAATGTATCTTTAATGGCAACTGATCTTGTTATCAAAAAAGCAAACGGTACTCAGTTAGTTGCAGGCGTTGGTTATACAATAACTTATGCTACAAACGTAATTACTGTTAATTTAGCTACACCGTTAACTGCAAATGAAACTTTATCTGTAGCTTCAATTGCAGCTCCACAGTACATTGTT
>DMYC01000101.1 GCA_003482695.1 Clostridiales bacterium UBA8960 | reverse complement strand
GGACACATCTGTGCCGCTCGCAGAAAAAACAGGTGCTCAAATCGTGGTCGTGACTGTGGAATCGTTAAACGGTCAGGATATTGAATCGTATGCACGTGGGCTGTTCAATCAGTGGGGTATTGGCGACGCACAGAAAAACAACGGTCTCTTGTTGCTCATCGCCTATGGTGACCGTCAGTCCCGAATTGAGGTAGGGTATGGTCTTGAAGGCGCACTAAATGACGCTAAAACCGGACGCATACAAGACGATTATTTAATCGGCAATTTCCAGGCGGGTGATTACGACGAAGGCGTTGTGGGAACCTATTTAAAGCTGGCAGAAGAAGTGTATAAAGAGTATGCGCTCGATTCAAATGCCATAGCAAATAAAAATGTCTATTATTATCCAGTGGACGAATCGGGTGCGACACGAAATCGCATCACTTTTGGTGAAATCCTGATGGGATTCATCATCGTCATTCTTGTCTTGATGGATATCGTCTTAAACCGTGGCAGGTTGACGCGCTTTATCCTATATGCCGCGATGCGAAGCGGATCAAAGGGAGGCAGAGGCGGTGGCGGATTTAGTGGCGGCGGTGGCAGAAGCGGCGGCGGAGGTTCATCTAGATCCTGGTAGAAAGTTAACGCAAAACCTGTGAACATCGGCTTATTTTCAAGCTGGATGTTTGCAGGTTTTTTAATTTATTTGCTTTTATGTGAGATCAATCGGGTATATAAGGCATATTAACAGACGAGGTGCACGATGAAACCTAAAAAATCCTCTACGAAATGGGTCGTTTTTTTCTTAGTGATTCTAATGATCACCATTGCACTCGCAAAAATCGAAGAAAGGTCACATGTTAACACTTTCCCGATTTCAGAAGATGTCTATCAAGATGCAGATAAAGTGGGTATTATGGATATATTGAAAGGCCGATTGGCACTTGAGCCTTTTAATGGTGTCGTGACAGTCATTTTTTTTCTGGCGATCGCACATTCATTATCCGTCAAATACTTCATAAAAAAAGCGCATGAATTTGAGCACGAATACGACGCACTTAAAGAATCACGGCAAATCAGCCGAGACTTTCATTCGATTAGAGGTGGGCTGTATCACTTTTTGGGAGAAGTGGAAGTCGTTTTCGGGCTTTGGTCCATCGTGCTGGGCATCGCTGTGGCCAGCTACTTTAATTGGCACACGTTTGTCTCGTATATCAATCATCTGTCCTACACAGAGCCGATTTTCGTCATAGTCATTATGATCATCGCATCCAGTCGACCGATTATAAAATTGTTTGAACTCGTCATATGGAAAATCACCAAATTGTTCGGTGGCACCCTTCAATCATGGTGGTTTACGCTTCTTGTGCTCTCGGCGATCTCGGGTTCATTTATCACTGAGCCAGCCGCCATGACGATTTGTGCGATGCTTTTATCCGAGAAATTTTTCGTGCTTGAGCCGTCGAGGCCACTTAAATATGCGACTTTAGCACTGCTTTTTGTGAACATATCCATAGGGGGAGCACTCACGAACTTCGCATCACCGCCTATATTGATGGTCGCTGAAACGTGGCACTGGGATATTTCTTTTATGATGGCAAACTTTGGCTGGAAAGCCATCATCGCGATCGTCATCAGCACGACGGCTTACTATTTTCTCTTTAGAAGTGAGTTTGAGAGGCTGAAAAAACCCCATGAGGATTTAAAATTTAAAAAACACGTTCAAAATCAGTTCATCAGTCAAAAGGAACTTGAACTCTTGTTCGAGGATTTGGAACAGAATATTGATCAGAGGATGGGTTTTTCAACAGAACTTAGAGCGTTTTCGACGATTTTAAAAGACAACTTAAAAGAGATCGCAAAACGTAAACTGACAGACGATGAATTCAAACAATACGATGTAAACAACGCCATCGACGAGAAGTTCGACAGCATCGCTGATAAACAGTTTAGAAGAACGATTCCAGGTCTACTAAAGCCCGAGGATCGAGATCAGTATTTGGATCCGGACTGGGATGCGAGAAATGAACATGTTCCGTATTGGATCATGTCGGTCCATTTGATTTTTTTAGTATGGACCATCGTCAATGCCCACGACATGGCTCTTTTCCTCGCAGGTTTTCTGTTTTATATAGGTTTTAGCCAAATCACGTCATACTATCAAAATAAGCTCGATTTCAGAGCGCCGTTACTCGTCGGTTTTTTCTTAGCTGGGTTAATTATTCACGGAACGCTTCAAGCATGGTGGATTGCGCCGATATTAGCGAATTTGCCGCCACTTGCCTTAAACTTGACGTCTATCGGATTGACAGCTTTTAATGACAATGCGGCGATTACCTATCTTTCCACACTTGTGCCCAATTTCCCAGACACACTCAAATACGCGGTTGTATCCGGTGCCATCACAGGTGGCGGTTTGACGATTTTGGCGAACTCGCCTAACTTGATTGGTCAATCGCTCTTAAAACCTTATTTTAAAAATGGAATAGACGCTTTGAGTTTACTGAAACATGCATTATTGCCAACTGTGATATCCGCTATTGTATTTTATATCTTATGAACGAGGTGCCTATGATCATCTACGAAGGGGAAATTAAATCGACGTTTCAAGACGTGGACGAAGCCGTTAAAAAGATTGATGGCTTGATGCGTCAAAAATTCGAATTCATCAGCTCCAGGTTGTTGTTCAACATCGATTTCATGTTGAGAGAAATTCTAAACAATGCCGTCGAACACGGCAATCATTTCGATGAACACAAAAAAGTCAAATGCCGCGTATCATATGATGTACCAAAGCTTGAGTTTATCGTGAAAGACGAGGGCAAAGGGTTTAGCACCACGGATTTTCACACGGAATCTCATGATCCTAGAATGTTGCTTAGAGACCGTCATAGGGGACATGAGACCATTTTGGAAATGGATTTTGACGTCAACATAGAAGGCAATCAAGTGACAGTATCTATGAATTTGAATCAGGAGGAAAAATCATGGAAGATCAATTATTAGGAAGCCGTTTGTGGCTGAGTTTGAAGGAGAGTTTAACAGCAAATCACGTTGGAGCATATAACATTAAGGTTGATCAAATTTTCAATTCTGATTTAGGCTTTACGGATATCGTCCTGGATCTAAAACATGTGCTGAATATTGACTCGGTGGGTGTAACGTTTGTCATCGGGCTTTTTAAGCGAACGGAAGCATCTGGAAGGTCATTTAGCGTCTCTAATGCAAGTTCGGATATTTTAAGTTTATTTCGTCTAATGAAACTCGATCAATTTTTCAAAATGAACGATTGATCCTATGGAGGAGCCTTATGCCTTATCACATTTTAGTCGCAGATGATGCTGCGATGAATCGTGCACTCATTAAGGATATATTGAACCGCAATTTGAGGGATGCCACATTCGCAGATGCCATAAATGGTGAAGAAGTTCTGACGTATCTGCAATACACACAAGTGGATCTCATCATTTTGGACCTGATGATGCCCGTTATGGATGGGTATCAGACGCTAAGGTGGTTAAAAAAACACCCTGAATTTCATGATATTCCCGTGATCGTGAACAGTGCCGTCACAGAAATTGCTTCTATCGAAGAAACGCTTAAAGAAGGGGCCATCGACTACTTCACAAAGCCACTTTCCACCAATGACATGAATATCATATTGCCTCTGAAAGTCAAAAATGCGCTCCTTTACTATGAGCAGCAAAAGACGATCGTCGCGCTAAATCGCCAGATTAGTGAGGAACTTAAAAACGCGAACACATTTGCAATCATCATGCTCCCTAAAGAGCACGGTTATAATCGAATCGACTTGTTTATAAAATACCATCCTACACTCGGTGTGGGTGGTGATTTCTTTGATTGCGTCGAAACGGATCAGCGCATCCATTTTATGGTGGCTGACGTCACGGGTCACGGAATCGCTGCTGGCATGGCATCTTCCATGGTCAAAGTGCTTTACCGAAAGATCATCGAGCAATCAGGCATTATGCCGGATGAAATACTATCCGAAATCAATCACTCGATTTTTGAGATGTTCGACTTTGCCGGTCGAGACAACTACCTTGTCTTCACAGCGTTTGTCGGCGTTATTGAGAACGGAAAATTTTATTATGCCAATGCAGGACAACCGTATCCACTGCTTTATCAAACAAAAACCAAAACATTTGTCGACATTAGACAAAACGGTTTTGTAATAGGCATGATGGACCATGTGTCCTATGAAACGGAATGCATCGATATCGAACAAGGCGACATGGTATTCTTATATACAGACGGCCTATTTTGTGCAGGAGAAGGGTCGGATTTTACGGGCTGGGAGAAAGTGTATTCTTTATCGAAACATCTTGAAAGCGTTATAGAAACCGACCCGCGGGAATTTTTGGACGAACTCTTTTATGGGTTTCATATGATTCACAAACTGAAAAGTGTCGACTTCACAGACGATGTGGCTTTAATGCTGATTAAAATAAGGAAGACCTAGTAGTTTATGTTGAAAATATAAGATTTAAGTGATAAACTCATTAAATGAGTAAATACAAATGGAGGCAATGATGAACATCATTATTGTTGGTGCCGGCAAACTTGGATTTCGCCTAGCCGATATGTTTTCGATTAAAGACAACAACGTCACCGTTATTGATAACGATGATGAAGCGCTTCATAGAACGAGTTCACATTTCGACTTGATG
>DMYC01000100.1 GCA_003482695.1 Clostridiales bacterium UBA8960 | reverse complement strand
CATTGTTGAGTAGGAATATATTTTTATCGTGCATGCCCATATCTAGAGCCAATTGCTTATGTCTATCAAGCATGACATATTCGCCATGTACAGGGACAAAGTACTTCGGTCTTGTAAGCGCTTGCATGAGTTTAAGCTCTTCTTGCTTCGCATGTCCTGAAACATGAACATCTGCAAGCGACTCATAGATCATTTTTGCGCCTTTTTTTGTCAATTGATTGATGATTTTATAGACTGATTTTTCATTGCCTGGTATTGGTGAAGAGGAAAGAATCACTAAATCACCTGGTACGATTTCCATATTTCGATGCTCTGAGTTTGCCATTCTCGCAAGCGCACTCATAGGTTCACCCTGCGAGCCAGTTGTGATGACAACAAGCTCGTTCTCAGGATAGCGATCGATATCTTTAATGTCGATGATCATATCTGGCTCTGGAATTTTTAAATAGCCAAGTTCACGTGCGACATTTGAAACGTTCACCATACTTCTGCCTGAGAAAGCCACTTTTCTGTTATTCAAATGAGCCGCATTTATGATCTGCTGAACGCGGTGAACGTTCGAAGCAAAAGATGCCACAATAATTCTCGACTCTGCATGTCTAAAGATTTGCTCAAATGTATCACCAACTGAACTTTCTGACATGGTGTAACCCTCTCTGTTGACATTTGTACTGTCCGACAGAAGAGCCAATACGCCTTCTTCACCTAATTTGGCAAATCGATGAAGGTCCATCTTTTGACCGTCAATCGGCGTGAAGTCAATTTTAAAGTCACCTGTTTGAACCACTGTGCCGTATGGCGTTTTAATAGCAAACGCAACTGCATCAGCGATACTGTGGCATACTCTGATTGGCTCGATTTCAAATACGCCAAGCTTAATGATCTGTCCAGGTACGATCGTGATTAATTTAGGGTTGATTTTATGCTCTTTCAATTTGTTTTCAACGAGCCCGAGTGTGAGTCTCGTCCCGTAAATAGGTACGTTTAGTTCTCTCAGAAAATAAGGCAATGCACCGATATGGTCTTCATGACCATGCGTCAGTACGATTCCCTTAACTTTACTTGCATTCTTTTTCAAATAAGAAATGTCCGGAATAACGACATCGATTCCGAGCAGTTCATCTTCAGGGAATGCCATACCGCAATCCACTATAAATATATCATCTTCATATTGATATACTGTCATATTTTTGCCAATTTCGTTCAATCCGCCTAACGGGATAATTTTGAAAGTTGACGTTGGTTTTTCTTCAGTTTTAGTTTTTTTTGACATTTTTCACCTCATCATGATAAATCAGCCTTTTGATCCGCTCAGGCTGATTGGTTATGATCTGGTTCTCAAAATCGCTTGCTTCAGTTCTCAAAAAAGAAACCCTGTACTAAACAAGGTTTTTACATTTACTACAAACACCATAGAATTTCAACTTGTTATCTAAAATCTTAAAGTCATATTCAGATTCGATTTTATCTTCTAGTTCATCGAGCAAATCGCCTTCAACTTCGATAATACGTCCACAGTTTGAACAAATCAAATGATGATGGTTATGTTGCCCTTCATCACTGTAAAGTTCATACCTGACGCAACCATCCTCAAGATTGAGAGATGATACGACTTCCAATTGTTCTAATAGCTGTAGTGTTCTGTAAACTGTCGCAAGACCCATTTCAGGGTTGTTTTGCTTAACCAGATCGTAAATTTCTTCCGTATTGAGATGTAGCCCTTTATTCTCTTCAATGGCATTTAATATAGCTATTCTCTGTGGTGTTAATTTATAACCCGCTTCCTTTAACTTTTTCTTATATCCATCATACAATGAACTCATCTTCTCACCTCAACACGTTTATTTTATTTATTTGTTCTATTATTCTTCCAAGCCTTCTTCATCGAGCAATTCATTATACGCATCGATTACTGCATTTAGTTCCTCTTCTTCTTCAATTGTTTCGAAGACAAACTCCTCGTTTTCTTCAGTCACTCTGAAGATCAGTACATCTTCGTCATCATCTACATTTGACAGAATCGCATATTCTTGACCATCAAGTTCAAGATTCGCAATAATATTGAATAACGTTGGTACGCCATTTTCGTCAAGTAGTTCAACGACATCCGACTCATCCAGTTCTGGTTCGATTACTTCGAACAAATCATCTTTCATCATTTTTTCACCTCATATATTTTTTTAAACCGTTCTATTCCTGTCTAAGTAACCTTGTAAAATCAAAGTTGCTGCGAGTTTATCGACCACTTCTTTTCGCTTATCGCGTCGCATGTCTGCGTCAATGAGCATACGCGTCGCACTTAGCGTCGTCATTCTCTCATCCCAGTATTCGATTAAAATCTTACCTTTGATTCGATCGGAATAAATCAATTTCTTTTCTAATTTATCCATGAACTGCTTAGTCTTCTCACTTTGAGGTCCCAAAGTCCCATTCATGTTATATGGCATGCCAGCCACAATTTTCGTCACTTCATACTCGTTGATGAGTTCGATTAAACGATCGATGTCTTGTTTAAGCGATTGTCTAAAAATAGTTTCTTTACCTTGTGCAGTGATAAGCAAAGCATCGCTAA
The DNA here is from genome assembly GCA_003482695.1 of Clostridiales bacterium UBA8960. GTDB lineage: Bacteria > Bacillota > Clostridia > Peptostreptococcales > Acidaminobacteraceae > Fusibacter_C. The sequence goes on along the minus strand of DMYC01000100.1, from coordinate 9,034 downwards.
TCGCTACGCCAATCGTTCTGTCTCCGACATCTAGTCCCATTACTCTCATTTAATCATATCCTCCAGTATACCCCAATTGTTAGGGTTATACAACTATTAATAAACTTTTATGCAAAACTCAGGACAAACAGAAGACCAATAGCCACACAAAACACATCGGTTTCTGTCTACTGTCGCCCTGCCATTTATGAGCTTAAGTGCCTTGTGATCACATTTTTTGACGCATGCACCACAACCTGTACACCATTCGGCGATTTGAAGTTTCTTTTCATCTTGTTTGACTTTGGTGCGTATTTCATCGGAAATGGGTTGACCGCAAATTCGGCGTACATTATAATCGATTTCCGCACGCGACTGCATGCCAAAAGCGATCGAATCAATATAATCCTGAGTCATAATATAATCGAAACATTGGTCAATCGATGAAAGCAGATTGCCACCTCCAAGTGGCTTCATGCCAAACACACCGCCACCTCTCGCTTTGAACGTTCTTATGGCTTGCTCCATTTGCTCACGTGACCCATCCTGTATGCCCAAGCCATTGATATTGGTAATGGGGTGAACAATCTCAATTTCAGGATACTTAAGCGCGGCGTTCACGCCTTCAATATAATGCGTGGATATGCCAAATGCTTTAATTCGGCCTTGTGCCTTCATTTCAAGAAAATACTCAACGGCTTCATAATGGCCTTTTATCGTCATTTCATTCATTTGCTCATGCAACATGAAAATGTCGACATAATCCGTGTCCATTTCACGAAGCGCTTTTTCAAAGCTATATTTCGCTGTTTCCTTAGAATATGCATAGCACTTGCTTGCGATGACGATATTCTCTCTAGAAATCCGCTTTAATGCCTCCCTTATGTGACTATACGTCTCATAGAGCTCGGCTGTATCGATAAAATTAATGCCTAGATCGAATGCATACTCAATCAAAGAGGCCCCTTCAAAAGCGCTCAAATTGCGTTGAAGCGGCCCCATTGTCAGACTACCTAAACATATCTTAGAAACTTTTATATTTGTGTTTCCCAAAACGTTATAAATCATATCACTTCTTATTGCTTTCGATATAGTGGTTGATTAGAACCTCTAGTATGTCATCGCGTTCGACTTTTTTGATCATTGTTCTTGCATCGTTGTGTGTTGTGATATAGGTGGGATCTCCAGAAATCAGATAACCAATCAGTTGATTGACTGGATTATACCCTTTTTCCTCAAGTGCATTGAATACATAAAGAAGTATATCCTTATGATCTCCGTTTTCTAAATAATCCTCAACACTAAACTTCATCGTATTTTTCATCGAAATCACCCCTTTTGTCAAAGTCTTTCGCCCTCTATGATGTCATTATACCCTTTTTAGCCTAACAAAGCATAAACTTTTTGTAATGCTTCATCAACTTTTTCAGGATTTTTACCACCTGCTTGAGCCATGTTCGGTTTGCCACCGCCACCGCCGCCTGCAATTTTTGCCACTTCTCTTATAATATTACCCGCATGAGCGCCTTTCTTAACAGCGGACTCAGATGCCATGGACAACAGTTCAACTTTATCCCCTATGACATTTGCCAAAACGACAACGCTATTTTCAAATTTATCTTTTATCGCGTCACCTAGATTTCTAAGCGTATTCATGTCAACGTCTTCAAATTTCGCAGTGACGACTTCAAATCCGTTCACCACTTTCATTTGACTCATGATTTCTGACACTGAACTTTTTGCGATCTTATTTTTAAGTTGTTCATTTTCACGGGATAAAGCTTTTATGTCAGTCAATAATTGCTCGGCTTTTTGAGTGATGTCATTGACATTGGTTTTTAGAATATCAGAAACATGTTGAATTTTATCGTCTAGTTGTGTTAACAAATTATAAACATTTTCACCTGTTATGGCCTCTATCCTTCTGACGCCAGCAGCTACACCCGTTTCACTGACGATTTTAAAAAGGCCAATCTCAGAGGTGTTTTTAAGATGTGTGCCGCCACATAATTCAACGCTATAATCGCCCATTGTGACAACGCGCACTTCGTCTCCATACTTTTCGCCGAAAAGTGCCATGGCACCTTTTTCACGTGCATGACTGATGCTCATCACTTCAGCTTCGACCTTAAGCGCACTAAAAATTTGTTCATTGACCAATTTTTCGACTTCTAGAATGTCCCTATGTGTCAACGCTTCGAAATGCGAAAAGTCAAATCGCAAACGTTCAGGATTTACATATGAACCAGCTTGTTCAACGTGCTTCCCAAGTACCGTTCTAAGTGCTTTATGGAGCAAATGGGTACATGAATGGTTTCTAGCTGTTGCCATGCGTTTTTTCACATTGACACTGGCCATAACGGATTCTCCGACTTTCACGTGTCCTTTTAGAACGCGAACATTATGCCCGATGATTCTACCGACACTCTTTTTCGTATCTATTACCTCGGCCAAGAAAGAGTCTGTTGAAATATGGCCGACATCTCCAGTTTGTCCTCCACCTTCAGGGTAAAAAGGCGTCTCATCGAGAACAAGCGTCACTTCCATCCCTTCAAATGCTTCATTGACGATTTCATCGCCTACGACTGCAACGAGTTTGCATTTCTTGCTTAAGTGCTCGTAGCCGTCAAACTCAGAAACGACATCCTTCGGAATTTGAGCAATAGCGTCACTTGCCCATCCGAGTTCATCACCACTACCTCTTGCCGTTCTAGCACGTTCCTTTTGAGCAACCATTTGCGCTTCGAATTCGCCTTCATTGACTGTCAGATGCTTCTCCGCTAAAATTTCCATCGTCAACTCAAGTGGAAAACCATAAGTGTCATATAGCTTGAACGCTCTTTCGCCACTTAAAACCGTCTCGTTTTCACTTTGCATATCAGCGATGTAGTCACTCAGTATGCCTAGTCCTTGATCAATCGTCGCTTGGAAGCGTTCTTCTTCAAGAGAGATGATGCGTTTGATGTAATCGCTTCTTTCGACGAGATTTGGGTAGCTTTCACCATAAGACTCAATAACCGTATCCACTAGAACGGTAAGGATGTTTCCTTGCATGCCCAATTTCTTGGCATGTCTTGCAGCTCTTCTAAGTAACCTTCTCAATACATAGCCTCTGCCTTCATTGTTCGGCATGATGCCATCGCCTACCATGAACGTGACCGCTTTGATATGGTCAGTGATAATTCTTACAGAAATGTCTTGTGAGCGCACTTCGCCATATTTAACACCTGAATGGCCGATGACCGCATCTCTAATGATGCGGATGGTATCGACATCAAAAATCGTGTCGACATCTTGCAAAAGACAAGCAATTCGCTCCAGCCCCATACCAGTATCGATGTTCTTTTTTTCAAGTTCGTGGTATACGCCATTTTCATCTCTATCATATTGTGTAAAAACGTGATTCCAAAATTCTAGAAAACGTTCACATTCGCAGCCTGGTCTACAATTTGGATCGCCGCAACCATATGCTTCACCTCTATCGAAGTAGATTTCGGAACATGGGCCACATGGACCTGTTCCAATCTCCCAAAAGTTATCCGCTTTGCCAAGTCTTGTTATTTTTTCTTCTGGTATGCCGATTACATCTCGCCAAATCGCAAACGCTTCGTCATCTTCAAGGTAAACCGATGGCCAAAGTTTATCTACAGGCATTTCAAGTACGTCTGTAATAAATTCCCATCCCAGTTTGATTGATCCTTCTTTAAAATAGTCGCCAAAAGAGAAATTGCCCAACATTTCAAAGAAAGTAGCATGTCTTGCTGTGACACCTACGTTATCGATATCACCTGTGCGCATACATTTTTGACAAGTCGCCATTCTTACTTTTGGTGGCACTTCTACTCCGGTAAAATAGTTTTTAATAGGCTGCATCCCGGCATTGACAAGCAACAAGCTCTTGTCGTTCATAGGTACCAATGAGTAGCTGGATGTAACATAATGATCCTTTGATTCATAAAAATCAAGAAATGCTTTTCTAATTTCGTTTAATCCCATTTTTTTCATACGTATCGTCCTCCCGCAAATAATTCTACAAAAAAACCCCCAAAGCGTGTAGGGACGACGAAATCGCGGTACCACCCTACTTATTGGATAATCCAATCTCTTTGAAGGTTAAACTGCATATTAACGTTTGCAAAACGCACCATCTTACTTCGTTTCAGATGGCGAGCTCAAAAGCTGCTTCGGTCACTTGTGCCTCTTTCACCAGACGGACACTCTCTAAGTTTGCGACGTACTCCTCTTTATCATAGCTTGTCTTGGTCATATGACCTTATATTCTTATCACATTTTAACATATTCTCTTTAAAGGTCAAAGCAATTTTTAGAATTCGATTTCCACCACATCGTGATGGTCGTGATCATCTGCAGGATCAAATCCCTCAAGTCCAGCATATGTTTTGTCATTTTTGCTTGCGTAATCGTATATAGCCGCTTTTAGGGCTTGTTCAGCAAGCACCGAACAATGGACTTTTACTGCTGGCAATCCGCCTAGCGCCTCAACGACTTGCTTGTTCGTCACTTTGAGCGCTTCCTCGATCGTCAAACCTTTGATGATCTCAGTGGCTACAGAAGAAGCCGCTATCGCCGAACCGCATCCAAATGTTTTAAACTTGATTTCGCTTATCGTTTCATCTACAACTTTGATGTAAATTCTCATGATATCGCCACATTTGACATTACCCACTTCGCCAATACCGTCTGCGTTCTCTATTTCACCCACATTACGAGGATTCATGAAATGATCCATTACTATTTCCGTATACATTATTGCTTTCCTCCCTGAATTCTATCGTAAAGCGGTGACATCATTCTCAATTTTTGCACCACTTCTTTTAGCGCTTCAATCGTATAATCCACATCCTCTTCAGTCGTGAAATCACCAATTGTGAGTCTCAATGAACCATGAGCGATTTCATGCGGCAGTCCGATCGCCAAAAGGACGTGTGATGGATCTAAAGATCCTGAAGTACATGCTGAACCACTGGAACCTGCTATGCCTTTTGCATTTAAACTCAGCAGAAGCGATTCACCCTCGATAAATTCAAAAGCGACATTTACATTGCCAGGATGTCTCTGTGTCGGGTGGCCATTGTGTTTCACATAATCAATATTCTCAAGAATGCCCTTCAGCAATCTATCTCTTAGGACGGTCAACTTCAGTACGTGTTGTTCCAATGTTTCATGAGCGATTTCAGCCGCTTTGGCGAAACCCATGATACCTGGAATGTTTTCAGTGCCTGCACGTCTTTTCTTTTCTTGTGCGCCACCTTCAATCAAATTTTGGATTCGAATGCCTTTTTTTATATATAATGCACCAACACCTTTAGGTCCATAGATCTTGTGGCTGGATAAACTAAGCAAATCTATGCCGAGCGCATTAACGTCGAGATCCACATTGCCATAAGCCTGAACTGCATCGGAATGAAAAATCGCGCCATGTTTATGAACGATATCAGATATGGCTTTAATCGGTTGCATCGTGCCAATTTCATTATTGATAAACATGATCGAAACGATCACTGTAGTTGGTCTAATCGCAGCTTCTAGTTCCTCAAGTCGAATTCGCCCTTGATCATCGACATCGAGGTATGTGACTTCATAACCCTCTTTTTCAAGTGCTTCACATGTGTGCAAGATGGCATGATGCTCTATTTTTGAAGTGATGATGTGATTGCCTTTTGATTTATTGGCCAACATGACACCTTTAATTGCCCAATTGTCAGATTCAGAACCACCTGCAGTGAAGTAGACCGTATCTGGTGTTGTGTTCAATGTTTTTGCCACAGTTGAACGCGCTTGTTCAAGTGCACTTTTAGCCGCTTGTCCAAACCCATGTATGCTTGATGCGTTTCCAAAAGTTTCAGTGAAATACGGTAGCATTTCATTGATGACTTCTTCTTTAACTGGTGTCGTAGCCGAATAATCCAAATAAACTTTCCTCAACTTCTTACCCTCCAGACGTTATTTGCATTCACAGATGCTAGTAATAATCAAACTCTCCTGATTATTGTTATAATCGTCAATCATATGTTGCAACGTTATGGAATTGACGACACTTGTTATACTCTCATATATTTTTTCGTAAATCACTTTTGTTACACAATAAGTGGAATGGTCACAAAGCTCATCATCACCGTCTACAACGACGCAATCAGTTGGTGCAAGCGGTCCTTCTAGCGTTGTTAATATCTGCCCCACTGTAATTTCGCCTGGACTTTTCGCAAGCATATATCCACCTTGAGCGCCTCGTACGCTTTCTACAAGGGATGCTTTTCTTAGTGGTGAAATCAGTTGTTCTAAATAGTTGACAGAAATTGCTTGACGTTCAGCAATGCTCGTAAGTGAAATCGGTCCTTCGCCATAACCTAATGCTAGATCGAACATCGCTTTTAAGCCATAACGGCCTCGAGTTGATAGTTTCAATTTGACACACTCCTTTAATCCCTAGTTGTTTACTAAGAAATCAGTTTAATTATAATATATCCTACGAAACCCGTCAACTTTAAAGAGATAAAACCTTATAAACAAATTGTTAACAATTTGTCTGTAAATGCCGATAACTGTTTATATAGCATAAATCAATTAGAACGAGGTGCGCAATGTCAGAACGCTTAAACGAATTATACACATTGACACAGAAGGCTCAAAAAATGGAAATGATCAACGAAGAAATTGCTTTAAAAATTTACTTAGAAATTTTTGAAAGCTATACCCCTAAAATTTCCAAGACTTATGAAAGTGCCATACGGCTTCTTGAGAAGCGTCATCGTTATGCAGAAGCGCTTCAAATTTGTGAACAGGCCATAGAACTCACAAACGCTTCAGAAGTTTCCGGCATCGTCGATCGTTTCGAATCGACAAAGGAGCGATTGCTTAGAAAAATGAGCGATGAGCAACCCGAATTGCTTAAGCCAGTTAAGAAAAAATTCAAATGGCGCCCAAAGCATATCATCTTTCTTTTAGTGGTTGTCGTCTTGACCGTTCTGATCCTTAGGTTCACAACCCCTTTTGGCAACCTTGATGTAAATTTGGAAGGAAAAGATTCTCTAGAAGGCGGAACAAATATTTTTAGGGAAACAACAGAAGACGTTTCGAAATCATACCCAATCACATCTGAAATCATCGATTTGGCGACTCGTGAACTGTTAAAACACTTAGACGCCATTGACGCAGCCGTCATTCCTCAAGGTGGAACACTTGGAATCGCCGTCATCGTCGCACCAGGCACATCGCCCGAAAGAGCTAAAGAACTAGCAGAATACTACTTAAAAGCCTTATCCGGTGCAGCTGCTGCTGAATATGCTGATATATCAGGACCTACCGATACTTCACTCGGTCAAATATACAATTATTATGAACTTGTCATCACCGTAGGAACGAGTACAGAAAAGGAAGATTTTATATCCGAGGGCACCAAGGGACGCGGTGCAAATTCAATCTTTTGGAGATAATAAAAAAAGCCAGCACCGTTCTTATGTCCACTGGACATTTGAACGTGACTGGCTTATATTTTTTTATAAACAAATCATAGACTTCGCGAGCGCTTTACTCACGTCCTCACCTTTAATAATTTCCACTAATTTTAAAGCAAACTGAAGCGCTGCCCCAACCCCTTTTCCGGTTATCAGTTTTCCATCGTGAACAACCATGGCGTCAGTATGAACACCATCTTCAATCTGATTTTCAAACCCAGGATAACAAGTGAATTGTCGCCCTTTAATCAGGCCGTGTTTTGATAAAACAGTGGGTGCAGCACAAATGGCCGCCAAATGAAGATCTGCCCCTAATGCATCGTTTAACAACTTCTTTAAATCGTCATTTTCTGCCAAATGTTTAGCACCTGGCATGCCACCAGGCAACACCAACATTTCTACCTCATCCAGATTCTCGATTTCTTCAAGCTGCAGATCCATCTGTACACTTATATCATGCGAACCTGTAACTGAACTTTTATTAAGACCTACCATTAGGGTCTCGATTTGTGCCCGTCTTAAAACATCAACGACTGTCAATGCTTCAACTTCTTCAAAACCCTCTGCAAAAAAAACGTATACCATAAAAGCCTCCATCAATATTCGTTGACTTTTGTATAATCCTTTGTGCTCTTAATCATAGTCACACTGGCTTTTGTGCCTTTCCATGTGCTATCCACCGTGCTGTCAATTATAACCCATTTTCCGCCTATATATATTTCATTCCAAGCATGATACCCTTCTACAAAGCGACTGTATCCCTTAACCAACTTGGTCGGTATACCGTGATTTCTTTGGATAGAAGCGAATAATGCCGAGTAGTCATAGCAAATGCCTTTAAGTTCTTCATAAGTCAATTCGACACTTGGAATATAATCGGCGGTTAAAGTCGGAATTTTATCGTAATCATAAGTGACGTTTTTCACCATGTATCCATAAAGTGTCGAGAGTTTTCTATTGCTGGTCGAGCTTGTTTTCAGCAAAGATTTTCCAAACTCAATCGCCTTGAGCTCTTCGTTCCAATTTATGTTCTGAACCGAGTTGAGAAAAACGATGTTGGGGTCTTTGAGGTCGAGCACAACGGTCTTTTGTGATACATAAACATACTTTGTTCCACTGACATTGCGAAGAAGGCCAACTTTATAAGTGCCATTTCCAAGTTGAAGTGGAAAATTGACAGCGTTGCCATCTGCAGTAAAGGGATACGAAATGCGCGAATCATCCTTTGAAATAAGCACTTTATATTTCAGCTTGTCTGTTGTTTTATATGAGATCCCTACGATACCTTTGTCGAGATTGGTCGTATCTATCACTTCGCTCGTATTTGCGAAATCAACAGAGTGACCTAGCGTTAACATTAAAAGAACGATCGAAAAAGCCGATATGAACCATTTTTTCATTTCAACACCATCCTTTCACTTTAATGATAAGGTGTTATTTTACAATTGTATTATGTTAATCATTTTCTCCTAGATATCTTTTAATTGTATCATAATTTATACAATGTAGCAAGGCTTCGTCCTTTGTAATCAACCCATCATTATACAGTTCCGCGAGGCTTGCATCCATGCTAACCATCC
>DMYC01000388.1 GCA_003482695.1 Clostridiales bacterium UBA8960 | reverse complement strand
GGTTTCAGGCTTTATTTAAATATAGGTACTATGGCTAGATTAAGTCAGATTTATCTAAAATACTATGAGTACGATAATTCTGACTTTTTAATTATTTATAAAAAGTCAGAATTGACTTTTTATTGACTTAAGAGATATAATGAATCAAGGTGGTGATTATATGTTTCGTCATAAAAAAAACGATTTGATGGCTTGGAGAGAAAAGGAAAATAGGTTACCACTTCTCCTCTTAGGTGCCAGACAGGTTGGAAAAACATATCTATTAAAGGAATTTGCAGCCCAATATTACAAAGATTTCGTGTATATTAATTTTGAATTGGAACCACAGATGAAGACCTTGTTTGACAAGGACTTAGTTCCAGAGAGAATTTTGTCAGATATAGAGTTGACTTATATGAAAAAAATTGATATTGAGACAACTTTGATCATTTTTGACGAAATTCAACTTGAAATGAGAGCAGTTACAGCTCTGAAGTACTTTGCTGAATCGTTAGTCAAGTATCATGTCGTTGGTGCAGGGAGCTTACTTGGTGTTGCTTTAAATAGAGAAAATTATTCATTTCCAGTTGGAAAAGTGGAGATGCATTATTTGTATCCGTTGACATTTGATGAGTTTTTAATGGGAATCGGTTCAGAGATGTTGTTACCACGTATCGAAGAGGCGTTTAATAAGAATGAAGCACTACCAGAAGTGATACATGATCAACTGATTGAAAGGTATACGCAGTATTTATATGTTGGGGGGATGCCCGCAGCGATTAATGAGTTTAACAGATGTGGCTTAAGAATTGTTGATTTTGATCGTCAAGTACATGAAAATATAATCAATGCGTATATTGCAGATATGAGTAAGTATACAACAAAGTCCGAAGTGATGAAGGTTCAAGCGATTTATCGGTCGATACCAGATCAGTTGGCAGGTGATCAAAGGAAGTTCAAGTACAGTGTTGTTGAAAAGGGTGCTAAAGCGCTTACTTATGGAAGTTCAATAGAATGGCTTTTATTAAGTCAAGTTAGTCTAGAATGTGCTATGGTTAATAGGGGTGAAATTCCATTGTCGGTCTATAAAGACCCCAAAGGGTTCAAGTTGTATTTCAGTGATGTAGGACTACTTATGGCAATTACAAGGGTGCCATATATGACTATGGTAAGAGAAAATGAGCACAATTTGTTTAAAGGTGCTGTTACTGAAAATTATGTGGCGCAGCATTTAAGAGCGAAGGGGTATGACCTATACTATTGGAAAAACAATACAAGTGAGGTTGATTTTTTACTTCAACAAGAGGAAAATATTATACCAATAGAAGTTAAGTCATCAACCAACAAAAGGTCGAGAAGTCTAATGGAATACATGAGGCAGTATCAACCTCTTCATAGTATAAGAATATCAAGAAGAAATTTTGGATTTAACGAGGGAATTAAATCGGTGCCATTGTATGCTGTTTATTTAATTTGATATCTACCTCGCCTAATAAAAAGTATAACAAGTTTTAATTTTAAAAGAACCCTCGACCAGGAAAAACCTGTTCGAGGGTTCTTTTAAGCCTTTGGTTTTGATTAAATGCGACATTATTATAGTTTTAAAACAGCCTCAAGTGCATCATTCATCTCTTGATAATCGGCGATATTTGGAATCTGATACGTGCTTCCGTTGGTTGCTTCCGTTGGTGACAGGCACCAAATCGGAAGCAGAGGTTAATAAGTGTTATCAAAATGACTGTATTGCTAAGTTTCAGTGTTTGCTTCAAAATGAACTTCCGGTTTGGTGTCTGACACCTACCGTAGAATAAAGCGAACTTCAGTGGTTTCGGTCAATCGATTAAACCCTGATTTTATATACATGTCCTTAGCGGTTTCAGACTCATCTGTGACCAAATATATTGTTTCACACCCTTTATCCACAGCGATTTGAATCAACTGCTTCAGCATTGTTTTTCCATAACCTTTTCGTTGCTGATTCTGTGGAATGGAGAAATCTTCTATTTTTGCGACGGTTTCATGAATAAACAGATCACATCGTCCTATTGCTTCGCCATTGTGATAGCCAATATAAGCATCAACGCCTTCACTGGATAAGTAAACGCGACTTTTACCATAGAGCCTACGGGTACAGAACTCTGCATCGGTCGTTGCCCCATCCACATCGATGTCTATTTTGAGAACTTCTTCAAGCGTTTCAAGAGCGACCACTTTTTTCACTTCACATCCGTCCAAAGCGGTTAAAGTGTCGAAATTTTTCATATCGAAAACATAGAAACCATTTATGGTTAAAATTGATGGGTATTTGATGTAGGTCAAAATTCTTGGATGAATAGAACCATTTATACATATGTTTGTATATTTTTCTCTAGTTCTCACAGAATAGGCGATTTCTTCTTCGCATAAACTGCGCAATTTGAGTTCTTTGTTTTTATTTTTGATAAAAGTATAATTTAGACTGTACATGTCTTTGATTTCAGGATGGCGAAAGCGGATAATGTTCTCATCCTCATAGTCGGTGCAAAATTGTTTTGCATAAGCGATTTCACATGCAGCAATTTTTTCAGGTAAATTCATATGAGTCTCCTTGCGGTTTAATTTGTTGGGTTATGCTTTATCATATCATTTCTTCTTTAAGTAAACATCTGAATATTTAAAATTTGAAAACTTTTACTTGAATTAGTGCGGCGGAAGTAGCTGAAAAGATAAACTGTCTTGCATTGCGGGAGCGAATGTTGAATTTGAACCACATCACTCGCATAACCGCTAGACTAAGTGTGTCAGTGAATCCGATTAGACTGGTAGGGATGGCAAATGATTGTGGCAAAACAGTGATGGAATAAAAGTGGTGGAAAAAAGTGATTAATATATGCGCAAGTTAGTCATGAGAGATGGTATACTAATTGAAGAGAAATGACACCATTTGTAGACAGAATAGGGGGAACTTCATATGCTTTATAAGCGTTTAATGGTTGTTGGAATAATTTGTTTAGCGATCATATCAACTGGCTGTTCAAATAATTCTATCCTTCAATTTGAGATAGAAAACTCAGAAATCGAAACACAAAACGAATCTCAGATCAATACTTCTACTGAGTCAGAAACAGAAGAAACGGCGTCTGATGAGTTTTCTGAAGCCGTTGAATCGTCGGAAAACGCTATTGATCTGCAAGTCATAAAGCCAAACGAACTAGGTCAAATTATGGTCATCATGTACCATGGACTTGGTCAAAAAAATGGAGACTATGTCAGGACGCCGGATAGTTTTAGAGCTGACCTTGAGCTGTTATATGAACGTGGGTATAGGCCGATTAGCATGGAAGATTATATCAATAATCGTATTGATATCGGTCCTGGTCTAACCCCCTTTGTTTTGACCTTCGATGACGGCTCTCAAACGAATTTCAACATATTGGATGAAGATACAAAGGAAATTGATCCCAATTGTTCTTTAGGAATCATGCTGGAACTCAATAAAAAATATCCTGATTTTATACCCAAAGGGATTTTTTATTTAACGGGTAGAGTTTCTTTTGGGCAGGCACATCTCGTTGAGTATAAACTAAATTATTTGAATGAAAACGGATTTGAAATTGGGAACCACTCATACGGACACGAAAGTTTCAAAAATATGAATACAAGCATGATTATGGAATCCTTGGGAAAAAATGAGCAAGCAATCCTTTCGATAGTGCCTGACGTAAAAATCAGATCTTTATCTCTACCATATGGCATTAGACCCAATAATGAATCCGCCTATAGTGCGTTGACTTTTGGTCAGTATGGTGAAACGCAATATGAGTATACTTCCATAGTAAATGTGGGCTGGAGACCTGAATATCCGTCCATTCACCAGAAATTCAATCCTTTTTCAATCAATAGGGTCAATAGCGGTGATGACAAGTTCGAGTTGGCTTATTGGATTGAACATTTTGACCAAAATCCTCAAAATAGGTATATCAGTGATGGGTTCCCGAATATCGTGACGATCTGGGAAACGGATTTAGATAAAATCAACTTGGATGTGATGGGCGATTTGGAAATAAGGACATATATTTTGGATGAAACTCAGATGCCATAATTGTGATGGCGAGGGGGCTTACTTCCTTTGGTGTCTGACACTTCTCTTGATGGAGGTGCAAAAGTGTTCAATTTTAAAAGATTTTGGCGAGATTGGCTGGTTGCATTTATTCCAATCCTGCCAGTTTTGCTGATGGTTTACATATTGATCATCTATCCAAATTTAAGATATGAGATGAGTCAGTATAATGAGTTGAATGAGATTTATAGAAGTTTAAACGCCACCACATTTCGATATGGTTTGATCTTATCTGGGTTAGTCAGTTCGTTTTTGGCTTTTCTATGTGCTGCTCTATATGATACATATAAAACCAGATTTGCAGAGGTGACTAAGGTTCCTGCGAAACTTATATCTAAGCAAATTAATAACAGAATGGCACCTAGGTCGGTCATGATTTCTGTTGAATTTGAGCTTGATTTTGAACTCGAGAATAAGGAAATTAAGCGATTCAATGTTAAGCCTAATCAGTTTTCAATGGTTTTTGAAAATAATACGGGCATATTGACGTACAGGGAGCATTCAAAATCGATCTTTGTGGATTTTGATGTTCTGGAGATTAATGGGTGATGGCGAGGGGATTGACTCGGCGGAGACAAATGATAATGGTCTAATAAATGTTGGATGCTTTCTAAGTCAGTTGGTGACAGCCGTCAAAACTAAATATAAAATATAATTAAATACCCTACAATTTTAGCAGCTAAATCAAATAAAGCAGAAAGGAGAGTATACTAAGCTACTTTTAGTTTACATATTATTTATGAAAAAAACGGTTCTGATTATTCCTTTAATAATAATTGTGTTGATATTTTATCTTGTTGCTGGAGTAACCGAAATTCAGACTAACTCAGTAAAAATTAGAGTAAATAACTTAGAAGGTTCTGAGACCTTCGTTATAGAGGATACGGATTTAATTCAAGTAATAAACTCGATCATAACGAGTAAGATATATTACAATCAGCGTTTTATTAGTTCTTATAGTCAAAATGATATAGACTTCGAGCTTGATATGTTTGAGTTTGACGAGAATAGGGTTATGACTAAATGGTATAGAATTTTACTTAATGTTGATGAGTCTACGAGGATTTCAAGTCGAAGTAGAATAGATATCATGGATTTAAGATCTGGATATACGGATTTTTCGAAAAGCAAATCATTTCTACTAACACTCGAGCAAAGCGAAAAGTTAGTTCAGAGTATTGAAGAATTTATTTATTAGTATGTATTGCTGTTGGTGACAGACACTTTTAAAGAAAGCCCTTGAGTTAAAATACTCAAGGGCTTTTGTCATGATTGTAAGTCAATCAGTGGCTTTACTAATTGGCGTTCATTGATGCCACGAATCAACAAGTAAAACATAAATGAGAATTCTGCGACCATCATCGGCAGCATTAAAACTGTCTCAAGTGTTCCATTTGGTACAAGAAAATGTATGAAGACGGATGTCAAAGCAAATAGGGCTTCAATGATAAAAAGGTGACCAAAAATTTTTGGAATAAATCCGGATTTGATAATTAAACCCCCCAGAGGGAGCACCCAAAGTCCAAAAAATATTTGTCCGATCATATAACCGTGTTGATAAAGATTATAAAAGAACATTGCTAGGGATTGCTGCTGTGCAGTGCTAAAATCAACTAAATACGCATTGCCACTCAAGATATAAAGGGGTGCGAGTTCAATCAATATATTGAACATTAAAAGCACGCAACCTGCTGATGCAAATATGACCATGGCTGTTGCCATTTGCTTATCTACTGAAGATAGCAATTTATAAAGTGCCAATGCAGTAAATAAATAACAAAGTGTCATGAGGAGATCACTGATAATCCCCGCACGGTATAAAAAAAGGTTTGACATAATATTGTTGGCTGTCAAGACAACGTCATTTGCAACGAATAGTTTTTGACGGAACATTACTTCCGCTAATAAACCGAATATGACCATCATTAGGAATAAAAGACCTGCCAACCGCGCTGTTTTTTTGGTTGAATGCATTTTCTTCCTCCTTGTAAGCTCTCTTAGAGCTTTTCCTAAATGCTCAATTAGACACTTGAATAAACCTTTAAACAATTTTCATATATACTCTTAATTTGCTAGTCAACTTTCAATAATTTCGTACTCAAATACATCACCAATTTTTACCTCAAACGCATCGGCGATTCGAAACGCCAACTCAAGAGAAGGGGAGTATTTACCAGCCTCTATCGCCATGATGGTTTGTCTCGAGACACCTGCTTTCTCAGCGAGCTGCTGTTGCGTCATTTCACCAGCAAAGAATCGCAACGTTCGGATGTTGTTTTTTATTTCAATTTTTTTAGCCATTTTGTATGCCTCGCTTATAGTAAAACAACTTGACGATACCTTCTATCATCGATCCAATACTGAATGAAAAAAAACTGATATTAAGCATAACAGCGGGAGCATACTCAAGAACTAGAGAAATCAGTGAAACGACAAATCCAATGCCTGCGATTGCATAGCCAACGCGCATCGCTTTAAATTCTATGAGTTTATCCATCTCATCTTCAACCATTTCAAGTGCTATGGTTTTTTCTATATCCTGTTCATTACATGGGTCATTATAGTGTGACTCAACTTGACGATCAATTTGACTTTCATTTTGCGTTTCATTTTGAATCCTTTTAAAGATTTCTTTCTGAATTTCCTTTTTGACTTCACCTTTAACGGCGATTGAAATAGAAAGCAGGATATGAAATATAATCTGAATGATAATCGTCGCAACAACCCCTATGACAATGAAGGTTAGTATGGCCGTTGCCCAAAATTTCATATCATCTGGTGTGGCAACCCCAGACTGTACTTTGCTTAAAGCATAAAAACTATATATGACTAAGAGTAATAGCCCCGATAATATAGATACAATGGTTTGCTTTTCTTTATATGACATGGTCATACACTCCTTCCGCTTTACACTAAGTTAGGTTCTATATACATAATGTACAATATACTTTACATGGTGTCAAGTTGTTTTTACAAATAATTTATATTATTTTATATTTTACTGATAGCCTGAATTGTAAAACGCTTGTATTATGACTACTATAAAAGTAAAAATGCTTCCGTTTGTGCCAGGCACAAAATCGGAAGCAGAGGTTAAAAAGTGTTATAAAAATGACTGAATTGCTAAGTTTTAGTGTTTGTTTCAAACTGAACTTCCGGTTTGGTGTCTGACACTTCTCTGTCAAACCGAACTTCCTGTTTGGTGTCTGACACTTCTCTGATGACTTCTGCCACAAGCTTTGAGTCGGACAGCTGTGGGAAATGTCCACTGTGATGGGCGATTATGAATTTTCCATGTGGACTTAGTTGCGATGCCTTTCTTAAATGCTCAATTCTTGAGAATACATGCTTAGTGGGCATAAAGTGCTTCGCTACTGGATGTGTACCTGCAACGACTGTTAAAGGAAGCGCTGGAAAGGAAGGCGCAATCTGAAGCTGTGCGATCGTTTCATTTACTTGGAAGACTTCGGTTAAAGCCTGAGTTGCATTTTTGGGCTTTTTATTTTTTCGTTTGCCACTTGAAAGAACATCGTCTATGGTAGAAGATTCTAGTAGGACGACGCTTTTTACTTCTTCAGGATAATGGCGCGCAAAGAGCTCGGCGATAAAACCACCTAGTGAGTGCCCTACCAATACATAGGGTGGTTTGATCTCAAGTGCATGCAAAATCGCCTGTAGCTCAGCCACCATTTGAAGTCCGGTTTGTGGATTGATCGGGGCTGAACTTTGTCCAATTCCAGGGCGATTATAGCAAAAAACATGATGCTTTTCTCGTAATAGTCGCCAGATCTTCATCCAACCATCAATCGGTCCACCTGCACCATTGATTAGAATCACTGAAATGCCATTGTTTTCAGTTATGGCATATTCATATGTCTGCGTTTCTATGCAGATCGTTTGTGTTTTTATTTTTTCAAATCTTTCATAGACTACGTTTAAGTCTGTCAATTTGCCCCCTATCTGAAATGGCGTCGATTAGATGTTTTTAACTTGCTCAACAAATTGTTTGACTTGGCTCAGATCAACGCGATCAATCGGCATACCCTTTTCAAGTCCAAAGATCAATCTTGCAAAGCCTGGCATTTCTTTGTCTACTCGTCCTGAGAATACAGCGTTAGCATCGACTTTCATCATTCCATCCGAAAAGTGATGGATTTTTTTATTCCAACTACTTCTGCATGCGTCGACCATGTAAGACACCGCATAAAAAGCTACTTTCTTTTTCTCAAGCTCCGATTCATTTGCTTTTACAAATGTTTTCACCGATTCGTTCCAGTTCATACCGTTGATTGGACCACCGACGATGATTTTGTCATAGTCGTCAAATCTGATAGCGTCGTCAATCGCTTTTACTTCTGCGTTTTCAAGTTCTGCCCCTATGGCTTCTGCAATCTGTTTAGTCGTTCCGGTCTTTGAATAATAGACGATAAGAGTATTCATAACACACGCCTCCTTTTTAAAAATGATTATATACCTAAAAGGTTATAATTGCATTAGAAAAATGTCTGAAATTTGCTGGTGAATTTGGCTGAAGGGTGCTCTGGGTTGCATTGCGGAAGCTTTTTAAAAACACTTGACGAATTGCCAAATTATGGATATTATAGTTAAANNAAAGTCATAAATATACTAAAGTGAGGAAAGATGATGTATTCAGGAGAAATAGGATATAGTGAGGAACGCTTACAAGATCTCTTAAATGAGTTCAGATTAAAGGAAATTAGAGTCTTTAAGATTAAGGCTAAGCCCTTAACAAGTTTGACGCTCTGTCTATCAAAATTGAATAAAGCGGCTTTGGAAACGCGTATTAGGCACTTGGGACTTGAGCAATTTAGGCGTTTAAAGAAAGCTGAAATCATAGATCTGCTATCTGATTATTATATTGAATTTGAGAACGTTGAAAAGGTAGTCTCATGGGCTACAGAAGCAGAAATTTCGATTTTGAAAAGTCTAATGCGAGAAAATTTTATTGAAGTCACTGTCGAAGCATTTCCAGAGTTATTCAATCATCTTCGGTATTTGTTTATAACTGGGCTGATTCATGTTTTTGAAGATATTGAAAATAGGTTTATATTTGCACTGCAAGATGAAATTAAAGCGATTTTAGATGTGCTCGATTGGTCAAAAATTTCTGTACTGA
>DMYC01000112.1:2845-4031 GCA_003482695.1 Clostridiales bacterium UBA8960 | reverse complement strand
TCAGAAACGGAGAGCCTGTGAATGGCGCAATCGTCTTGATGGACATCGATCATTTCAAGGTCACGAACGACACGTTTGGGCACATTTTCGGGAATAAAGTGCTTAGTGCGATTGCGGCGCGTCTTGTCGAGGACCATGCTATTTTTGTGGCGCGAATCGGTGGTGACGAATTCGTGGCGGTGATTGACCACTTCGAGTCAACAGAGGCGTTAGATGGTTATGTCAATGCAATCCGGACATCTTTTAACAGACCAATGACTGTGGATGAAAGACAACTTCATTTCAGCACCAGTATTGGCGTAACGATTTTTCCGAAGGACGGGGATCGACTCGATGACTTGATTCGCAAGGCGGACCTAGCAATGTACCGTTCCAAGGAACTTGGACGAAACCGTTATACGTATTTTGACGATTCCCTTTTAGAGGGCAATTACAACTTTTTCTTGTATGACAATAAAATCAAGCACGCACTCGAAGCCGACGAGTTTTATCTNNGATAGCACAACTTTGGAAATCATAGGACTGGAAGGGTTGGTGAGATGGCGAACCAGTGATGGCATGACAATCATGCCGAACACGTTCATTCCAATCGCCGAAAAAACCGGAACAATTTCGAGTATCACTCAGATCGTCATAAAGAAAGCGTGTGCGTTTGCCCTTAAAATCAATGCCACAAGAGAAAAAAGAATTCCCGTTTCCATCAATATTTCCACTCAGGATCTCACCGATCCAGAACTTGTCGAGCAGCTTGACCATTGGACAACAACGTGTGGGATTCCCACTGGAGATATCATGCTCGAAATCACTGAAACCGGACTTTTCGAGAACTTCGAGTCCGCAATGTTTCAGATGGAGCGGCTCAAGGATAAAGGGTATCATTTCTCACTGGACGACTTCGGTACTGGCTACTCTTCTCTCAGTTATGTGATGAGGCTGCCAATCGACGTGATTAAGGTCGATAAGTCGTTTGTCGACAGCATGGTGGAAAATGAGAAGTCGGCTAAAATGATTATGGTGATTGAGGATATTGCAAAGACACTTTCGCTTTATACGGTTGCTGAAGGGGTTGAAACGGCAGCGCAGGCCGAGATGCTTGCTCGCCTTGGCATACAAGCATTACAGGGTTATCACTTCTCTAGGCCGTTGCCAGAAAATGAAATTGTGATGATGTTGATGTAAGTGATCA
>DMYC01000112.1:0-2806 GCA_003482695.1 Clostridiales bacterium UBA8960 | reverse complement strand
TGATTACCAAATTTTAGGAGGTTATTGCATGGAAATTCAATCTGACCAAATTTATCATTCGAAACTTGTGCACCTTGTGTTTAGTTCAGGCTTAAACCCAAAGATTGTGAATCGATATGTCGAGACTTTTGACAAGTATTTTTCCGATTTGCATGTGGTTGCGAATTACACGATTAATGATTGTATTAGAATTTATCAAGATCCGGACATGCTTCGAAACTTATCAAAGATTAATGCCTGCGTTCAAAACGCAAAAAAATGCCTCGAGCTTGCACTGGTTTTCGGCACGTTTGGCAACTACTTGCAAGAGCTTGAGCGGGAGTTTTATCCTGACGATATGGACTCTATTGCCAAGAAGCTCTCGAGTCATTTCAAATTTATCGGACCTGTAAATTCAGTAGCCTTCTTAGAGGCCGTCTATGAAAATCACTATGCCTAGACAAGTGCGAAAGCAAAGCGAGCTCGGTCTATATCACGTCATGTTAAGAGGAAACAACAAACAGGTTATTTTCCAAGACGATGACGACTATCGAAAACTGTTGTTTACGCTATATGATTGTAGGTTAGAAACGGATTTGTCCATTTATGCGTACTGTATTATGAGCAATCATATTCATTTGTTGATCAACGAAAGGACGCACACCATGAGCGATTTTATTAAACGGGTGGCTGCAAAATATGTCCTTTGGTACAATACGAAATACGAACGCTGTGGCCATCTGTTTCAGGGGCGTTTTAGAAGTGAGCCGATTCAAAACACTTATGAACTTTATAATGTGATGCGGTATATACACCAAAATCCCTATAAAGCGGGCATTGAAAGTGAAATCTCAAGTTATCGTTGGTCGAGTTATCAAGAATATATGGGCATGAGTTTTTTTTGCGAGACGGACTGGTTTTTGAATTTGATTTCTGAAAATAGAAGCGTGGCATTAGAATCATTTCAACTCATCAATCACGCATTCGCGGATAAGGATTTCATCGATATTGACGACAAACTGGGATTAAGTGATTCTGAGGCTCTTCATATGGTGTCCACGCGCCTGAAGTGGCTCAATCTGCAAAATGTCATGCGCATGTCAAAAGAAATGCGATTAAAAGCATTCAATGCCATGTTTGATCTTGGGCTCAGTATTCGACAAATTTCTAGACTGACCGGTTTTAGCTATGGGACTGTGCGGAATAACCTGTTTGATAAATAATGAAGAGTGATCAGGGGGTCGGACCCCCTGATCACTCCCAATAATCACCACTTCGCTCTTATGTCACGCAGATGTCACGCAGATGTTCCGCAGATGTCACAGCGAAAGTGTATAATTATTATGTAAACCTATATGCTTGCGAATGATTAGGAGGTGAATCACATGGAATTGAAATCGAATAACTTCTTGATTTCTATCAACCGCCGTGAAAACCATAGCTGGCAAGGGACTATACAATGGCTCGAAACAGGAAAGAAACTTCATTTTCGAAGTGAGATGGAAATGCTCAAGCTGATGAGTGATGCAATCTTGACAGAAGAAGATGAAACATTTCGCGACTGGGACGATGCGCCGTTGATCCAATTGGCGAGATCAAACCAAAAATGAAAAGAAGTGATGAAGCGCACCTCGGATGTGGGCACTTAAGATGCGCTGAACCAATAGTGCAACCGGCTTTTCTTTAAACGTGTTTAAAGAAAGGAGCATTTTTATGAACATTTACACCAGAAAGGTCATCGCAATATTTATGACCTTGCTTCTAGTTTTTGGAAGCGGCAGTGGCACGTTTGCGATCCCAGACCCATTTGATAGCCCTTACCTCGTTCATGGGAACGATACTGGCGCAACGACGAAATTTTATTATGCAGACTCCACAGACGTATTTTTAGATGCGTCTAGCTACAATTTCCTTAAAATCGAAAAAAACGGCTTCAGCAGTTCACCCTATTATGTCACACCTGATTTATGGATCTCGTGGACAATATCGGGAACCACTTTGAACTGGACAGCGAATTTTCCAATCCAATATATTTACGCAAAATCCGGTAACCTATCCTCAGCTGGTCCAGTTGAACTTTACACCGATCAAAATAGCGGCAATCAATACGGCTACTTGTACGAGTACACAGGCGGCGAAAAATCGGGAACAGTAACGACTTCACCACTTGCCATCAGCCACTTCTCGTTTATTTACAGAATGCCTCAAGTCGTTAAGTATGAAGTTTCAGTCAAAAAAATCGTCTCAGGAGATGAAACCGACCTCGATCCGACTTTCAATTTCGAGCTCGTTGACGCTGCAACACACATAGCAGTTGCCACCGCAAGCGTTAAAAAAGGTGAAACGGCTGCATTTTCTCCAAAAGTTCCAGAGGGCGACTATTATATTCGCGAAGTAAATCCACCGGTTGGTTTCACACCTCAAGCGAATATTTCAGTTCCATCAAGTGCAGTCATCACAAATCCGACTTATGAATTCACGAATAGATACAAAGCGCTCACGTTTAATGTCTCTGTGATTAAGACGATGACCGGCATCAAACCAAACCCTGCCGTACCGTTCACATTCGAACTTGTGGAAGTCACCAAGGGCGATCCAGACACTTATGAAGTCGTCGATACACTAACCATCTATAACGAAGGCAGCGACACCTTCAAAGCTGTCCCTGAGGGCACTTATTTTGTTCGCTAAGTCGATCCGGGCATAAACTACCACACGACAGGCGATACAAGCGAATTCATGCTCAGTCCAAACAATCCAGAGGTCACTAAGACATTTAACAACCATCACAAAACGTATGAAATTGACGTTAGCAAATACACCTTCT
>DMYC01000113.1 GCA_003482695.1 Clostridiales bacterium UBA8960 | reverse complement strand
CAAACGAACCGGGTACCGTTACTCATTGACTTCATAAGGCCAATTGATGATGCCGCCTAAGTCAAACACTGAGGTGTAGCCTAAGTCAAGCATGATTTTTACTGCATCTGCGCTTCGGCTGCCGCTTCGGCAATAGACAAAGTAAGTGGCATCGAGGTTTGGCAGTAAGGTTGCAGCGTCATTTTTAAGTGTGGCAAGCGGCAGCAGGATGGCATCTGGAATGTGTGTTTCATCGAACTCTTCCTTGGTGCGCACATCCACTAAGATGATGGCTTCATTTGAATCAAGCCTTTCTTTGGCGTCTTGTGGTTTGATTTTGCTGCCGTTTATGACTGGCTCGACCTTTTGATCTGTGGACGTTTCAGTTGTTGTTTCCGTCTCGGTCTCAGCGGCTTGTCCACATGCGGATAGGGACAGCAGCACCAGAAGCAGTATCGAGAGGAATATGAGTGACCTCGGTCTATTTATTATGCCTTGTGATGGGGTGGTTTTCATTGGGATACCTCCTAAAAATATCGGTGATTTATATTATACCCCAATAAGATGAACTTAGTATGTCTGTTTTTCGAACACTTTTTACGGTTTGTGTACGGAATGCAGACGGTTTTTGTAGCGAATTTAGGGGTGTGAAAATCAGAATGCTGTAATTTGAACGGTTCAATCGGATGGCACACGTCTTGCATGTTTTAATAGTAATACAAAAATTGAGAAGGTGTTTATGTCAAATCATGAATTTTTAAACCATGTCATTCAGTTTGCGCCGATGATCGCTACAGTGGCGCTGAGAGATACTGCCGTTGCTGTGACGGACTTGGAACGCTATCTACACTATACGCCGGGAATAAAGCTAAATCATAAAGTGAAGGCGGGGGATTTGTTGAAACCTGGATCACTTGTGGATAAAGCGATGAAAAATGGTGAGAAATCAACAGCGGTTGCGGATGCGTCGCTGTTTGGTGTGCCTTATGTGGGGACTGCGATTCCGATTTTTGACCCAGTGAGCCGCGAGGTGATCGGGTCGCTATTTATCGGGGAGAGTACGGAGAATCAGGAGCTGCTAAAGAACATGTCCAAAGAGCTCAGCGACCATGTGTCTGAAATCAGTACATTTACAAAAGACATTTCCGGGAAGGCTGAGGTGCTTTCGGAATTTTCGTCGAAACTTTCTGAGCTGACGCTCCAGTTCAATGCGAAGATCGCTGAAATCAACAGTGTGACAGGGATTATCAAGACGATTGCCAACAAAAGCAATATGCTCGGCATCAATGCGGCAATCGAGTCGGCGCGCATCGGTGAAATGGGCAGAGGGTTTGCGGTAGTGGCTGAGGAGATCAGCAAGCTTGCGAAGCAAAGTGCGGATTCAGTGGTGTCGATCGCCAGCATGGCGGGCGAGATTATGAAGGACAGCGATGAGATTAAAACGGAGTCGGGCACGATGAGCCAGCTGTCGGGTGAGATCAACGGCATATTGGGCGGGCTTTCTCAGAATGTCGAGTCCATCTATGGGATGGTGGAGGAACTTTATAGTTTATCGGAGTCGATGTAATAAGCGCGGAGCGAGTATCAATAAAGATACCTGCTCCTTTTTTTTTAGTGTTGTACGTTCACACAACTTACGGCGAGTCGTTTGAACGTGCATAAACGGGGTAATATTCTAGGGTATAGTCACGAATATCAGGAGGACAAATGCTAAGCTATCTCTTAAAAGTCATGCTCATTTACAGCCTTGTCTTCACCGGGATTTTTCATCTGGTTCGCACGACAAAGTCCATCGAAAGTTATAAGCGTTCTGCGACATATGCGACGCTTTATTTGGTTGCGACTTTTTTGGCGACACAGGCGGTGCGTTTTTCGCTTGGATGGGTGGATATTCCCGATGGCCGGTATTTGATGATCGCTTTTGCTGGGTATTATTTGGGCTTTTGGCCAGTGGTGGCATTGATTTCTCTGATGCTTTCTGTGACAGCGCTTGTGCTGCCGTATCGCCTTGCCGGTCTATTGGTGATCCAGGTGACTTTAGGACTGATTTTTTATGTGTTTGGAAGGCGGTATTATCGAAAACATAAGCAAATTCATCATAGGGAAATGCTCGTCGCTGTGCTGCTGATCGTGGTCATTCCTTTGGTTTTATCAAATGTGTTTTTTCCAAACGATAATTATGTGAGTTTAGCCAATGAAAACCTAGCCATCATCGTATTTACAACCTACGTCATCGTCTTTACGGTGCTCAAATCGGTGAACAGTGAAATTGAAAGAGTACAGTACTTGGTGCAAATGGAGGAAGACAAAAGCGTCTTGCAGCATCAAAACGATGAAATCATGGCGCTAAACGAAGAAATGTATGCCACTGAGGAAACGCTTAGAGAAAATTATGATGAGCTGGAGAGATATAAGAATCGCGTGGAACATTATGCGTTTCACGATGCCAAAACAGGGTTCTATAATTCGGATTATCTGTTAAATATGCTGCATGCGAAGATGAACGCTAAAGAATTGAAACCGTACAAACTGCTTGCAATCAATATTTGCGACCTTGACGACTACAGGGAAAAGCTCGGACAAATGTTGTTCGAGATGCTGCATTATCAAGTGGGTACGGTTCTTCAAAGCGTGATTGAAAACGAGGATCAGCAAAAGTATATTACGCTATTTGTCGTCACTTATGGGCAGTATGCGATGCTGTCAGAAGGCTGCGACCGGGATGAACTGAACCGGTTGTTGCACTTGGCCTATGAGAAATTGCAAAGGCTGGAGATTATCGATGAAGTAAATTTGAACATCACCATATCTGTGGGTGGCGTTGAGGTGGAAAATACAGATATGAAACCCGAAGAACAACTTGAGTATGCTGAAGCGGCTTCTTTAGAGGCGGCATGCCAGACGGGCGCCATCAAAAGGCACCATGAGATTTACTGGTTTTATGCGGACCTTCTTGAAGCGAAAAAATTTAAGACCAAGCTTTCCATCGATTTGAAACACAATCTGAATTTAAGGGAATTCTATGTGGTTTACCAACCGCAATACAATGTAAACCACCAAATCGTGAGCGCTGAGGCACTTTTAAGATGGCGCCATCCTGAGCTCGGTGAAATCAGCCCGGCCGTGTTTGTGGCACTTGCAGAAAAACAAGGCGTCATCCATAAGCTGGGTGCCTTTGTTCAGGAGCAAGCCATGGAGATGCAAAAAGAGATGATGATTCGTCATCCTAATACGCCACTAAGGCCGATCGCCATCAATGTGTCGCTGATCGAACTTATGGACTCGGATTATTTTGACGATTTGATTCAGCGCCTTGAGGACTATCAGGTGCCACCTCAGGCGATTGCGCTTGAAATTACGGAGTCCTCTGTTTATAATCAGCTAGAGGATGTTCTGATTAATATTCGAAGGCTCAATGAGGCTGGTGTTGCCATTCACCTAGACGATTTTGGAACGGGGTATGCGTCGATTAGTCACCTCAATTTGTTTCCGCTTAGCGTGATTAAGATTGACAAAACGTTTATCGACCATGTGGCGAACACGACTCAGCAAAAGACGAAGACGGTTGTTTTTTCCATGATCGATATGGCACATCGGTTAAGTTTGCCGGTTGTTGCAGAAGGTGTAGAAACGAAGGCACAGTTTGATGCGTTAAAGGAAATGGGTTGCGATTTGTTCCAGGGATATTACTTTTCTAGACCAATCAGATCCGAAGAGTGGAGTGAACGGGGATGATGGGGCTTGAGAGGGCATTTTGAGAAGGCATCTTGAGAAGTGATCAGGGGGTCGGACCCCTTGATCATGATCATGGGGTCCGACCCCCTGATCACTTCTCAAAACTTATGAGTGGGGGGCCATATATGGAAGTTAGAAACAGAGTGATTGGCGCATCGATTAGAGCGGACATGAAGAGTCTGGCAATTGAGGCTTACAGGCTTCAAACCGAAATGTCGCCGGAACTAAAGGGCTTTAATTCGCCGGCGTTCGTCGAAAAGAGCATTCGGGACACGGAGTACAGTTTGTTGTATTTGTCAAATGCAATCAGCGCCTCTAGTCCAAAGTTGTTCGTGAATTATGTGGAGTGGTTTGTGGAGTTGGCAAAAAGCATCAAAATACCTGTGAAGTATTTGCAGGGGAGTTTTGAGTGTATTTTCGAAGCGATTAAGCAGCGGTATGATGAAGGCACTGCTGAGGTGGTTGAGGCTTATGTGCGGGGCGGTCTGGGTTATATTGTGAAACTGGCAAATGAACAAAAGACACCGAGCCAGAGCACGCACGTTTTGAGTGTTTATCGGGATATGTACATAAAACATTTGCTTAGTGGGAATCGGGTTGCGGCAAATGAACTCGTTCAGGATTTAGTGGTGCGCGAGCACTCGATTCAGGATATATATATGGAAATTTTTCATGAAGGCCAACATGAGATTGGCAGGATGTGGATGGCGAACAAGATTACGATAGCTGAGGAGCATTATTGTACGGCTGCGACGCAACTGATCATGGGGCAGCTGTATCCACTCATTTTTGCGACACCGAAGAATGATTATGTCTTTGTTGGCGCGTGTGTCGGCGGGGAACTCCATGAGCTGGGCGTACGGATGGTGTCTGATTTTTTAGAACTGGATGGATGGAATACGTATTACCTTGGGGCGAATACGCCTAATCAGAGTATTGTGGAATCGATTGTGAAGGAGAATGCGGATGTTGTCGGGATTTCTGTGACGATGACGTTTCATATTGATGAAGCACAAAAGCTGATCGAAACAATAAGGGCAGATGCGCGATGTGCCGGCGTTAAAATTATGGTTGGCGGTTATCCGTTTATTGTGGACGATTGCTTGTGGCAGACACTTGGGGCGGATGGGTGTGCGATAAATGCTCGAGAGGCGCTGGTGATTGCGCAGAAGTTAGTTGCGAAGGAGTTCAGTGATGAACGTTGTTGAAGATATTCATGAGATTGTGATGGTGTGTGACCGTTTTGGTATAATTGAGGAAATTTCGTTTCCTCTGGTGAATGTGAGTGATTATTTTGAAGTTGGGCAGAGTTTTTTAAACCGTGTGGATTCGCAAAGCATGTCTAAGGCGCTTACGTTTATGCTTGAGCTCAACAACAATAAAGTGGCATCAAACCACGAAGTGAATTTCGCGGTAAACGATATAATCAAGCGGATTTATTTTTCTGGATATTCGAAGGATAATCAGTTTGTGATCATCGCGACCACGCGTGCAGATTCGTTTAACCATTTCCACGAAGAACTTATGAAAATAAACAGTGAGCAAGTGAATCAATTCCGTTTGATGCTTAAGAGCAAACTACGTGAGCAAGAGAGTCAGACGAAAGCGACGATGAACTATTTTGATGAGATCAGCAAACTTAACAATGAACTTTTAAACTCTCAAAGGGAGCTGGCTAAGAAGAATCAGGAGCTCAACCTTTTGAACGGTGAACTCGAGCGGCTTGCCACGCGGGATCCGCTTACAGGGCTGTATAATAGACGTTTGCTTTTTGAAAAGTTTTTCGAGGAGAAACGGAGAGCGGAACGGCTTTCTTACGCTTTAGCACTGGCTGTAATCGATATTAATCACTTTAAGAAGGTCAACGATCAGTTGGGTCATGCTGCAGGGGATGAACTTCTTATCCGTTTTTCGTCATTAATGCTGGGGATGATTCGTGAGAGTCTTGATTTTGCGTTTAGGATAGGTGGCGATGAGTTTTTGATTTTATTTGCGAACTGTAACGCTGTGCAAGGTGAGGCGATTTTGGAAAGGCTGAACATGGAGTTTGCGAAACTTTCGGATATTGCGAGTTTGGCGTATGGGGTTATTGAGATTGATAAGGATTGTGATGTGGATCTCGACCGGTGTATTATGACTGCGGATTCGCTGATGTTTGTGAATAAGCAAGGGAGCCGGTGAGTGATCAGGGGGTCGGACCCCCCGATCATGATCACGGGGTCCGACCCCCTGANNGGGTCGGACCCCCTGATCACTTTGATCATTATAAGCAAACTCCACTATAGTTAATCACTTTTTCGTGATTGACTATTTTTTTGTCTTTTTTTCTGATTTAGATGTGTGTAACGCGGATGTAACGCAGATGTTCGCGATATGTAACGGTGACATTATATAATTATTTTACAAGTAGTAATAAATTCAATTTATTATAACGATCGCCCAAAGGAGGCGCTTAAAATGGTAAAGGACAATTATAATCGCAGCAACTTTCTAATTTCAATCCATCATCAGGAAAACCATAGTTGGCAAGGCGTCATCGAATGGTTGGACACAGGTAAAAAAGTGCACTTTAGAAGTGAACTGGAGCTCCTGAATCTGATAAATATGGCTGTACAGGGAGAACAAGAACATTCAAAAAAATTTAGAGATTGGGATGAAACCCAGAAATTAGTATCGGTTAGGTAATCACGACAATATTAAACTAATGTATTGGAGGGGATATTTAATAGAGAAGGCACTACAAAACAGAATGCATAAAAAAGAGCAAGGCTTAGACAAAGAGAATGTAAGGGCAAACTTAGCGAAAGCTAAGGACGCAAAGTCAGGAGTCTAAAGTATAGAAG
The DNA here is from genome assembly GCA_003482695.1 of Clostridiales bacterium UBA8960. Classification (GTDB taxonomy): domain Bacteria; phylum Bacillota; class Clostridia; order Peptostreptococcales; family Acidaminobacteraceae; genus Fusibacter_C. Next base: position 7,613 of record DMYC01000113.1, on the reverse strand, counting down.
TATACCAAGATCGTCCGACTGCCAAATTAGAAACTTTATTTGGCAAAGGAGAGCATTATATGAAGAGAATACTTAAAAAAGGCTTAGCATTATTATTGACAGCAGTTTTGGTTTTTGGAGGCGTACCGTTTGCAAGTTTTGCGGTAGCGACACCGATCACAGTTTTGACTGGAACAGCAACAGGTGCAACTGAAGGTAACTTTACATGGTCATAGGACCTCCCTTCACCATTTATTTTTACGGGTTACAATGCAACACTGAACGGCAGTCCACAAACAATTGATTTGGAAAGTGATGCACTAATGTTAACAGGTTTAACACCAAGCACGCTTTACACGCTTGTGATGAGTGCGAATTTCAAGAAAGTGGACAGTTTTGAATATCAGGTTCAGAAGTCTCAGGAAGAGGTTAATTCCACACTTGTTATGACTTTGAATAAAACAGTATACCACAAGCAAAAAACTGCAAATAACGATATACCGGTTTACGCATTTGGTAAAGGTGGAAATTTTGATCAGTATCCTACAATCAAAGCTTTGTTTGAAAGCCTTCAGCCGGACTATGATTATGTTAGCCATACAGTAATTGCAGAAAGAAGCGAGGACAACGCGGGCTGGAGAGAGTCTGATATTGGCACAGTCACATACGAGAAGAAAATCACAACATATGTTGATAAATTTACTGTCGTAGGCTCAATTACAAAATACGACACATACGAAGCAGCTAAAGCTGCAATTGAATCAAGTTTTGATATGACAAATTTCGATTCCAAACTTGTTTCAGATGAAAATGTTTTTACAGGTGACTTAAGAAAAGTAACGATTACAGCGACTAAGAATTACACAAGTGAGTCTGTATCGGCATTTTTCACAACAAAAGCATGGTCAACTATAAAAGTTAATTTTGTTTCATCTCACAGTTCACACGACCCAATTAGTGTGACTTATGACGAAACAACGATTAATTCACCTTCACCAACACATGCAGACTTCCACTTTTTAGGATGGTTCATGGATGATGAATATGTGACACCTTTTACCAACAGTGTCGCATATGAAAATGCATATGACCAAGCAAAAGAAGTTACAGTATATGCAAAATGGGCACCAAAAGTTCTATCAAAATTCGTAGTCAATTTCTTTGACAATATTGATAATACTGTTAAATATGATTCGATTGAATTAACTTATGAAACTAAAACTTTTAAAATGCCAGATGAACCAGAAAAAACAGGATTTGATTTCGGTGGCTGGATGATCGGTGAATCGAGTTTAGTATTTGATAAAAATTATGTAGTAGTTTACGGAAATAAATATGAAGATGATAAAGAGATTGATGTTTATGCAAAATGGGTTGAAAAAGATGCATCTAAATATACCATTAATTTCTATCAAAATGATGAACTTGAAGAACCTTTAGGCACAAGCATAATGTATTATAATGATGTTGATTTTGATTTTCCAAAAGAGGACCCAACTGAAGAGACTTTAAACTTCATAGGCTGGTTCTATATGGATGGAGATGAAGAAAAAGAGTTCACAGAAGAATTTGAAGTCGTTTATGATGGTCCATATGATGGCGATACTGTTTTAAACGTTTATGCAAAATGGGTAGCAAAACCATTGTCAACATTTACAATTAATTTTGATGCAGCTGGAGGCAGTACAGTAGAATCGATCGTATTGGTTCATCCACAAACCAATTTTGAAGTGCCTTCAACAACTAGACCTGGCTTCACATTTGATGGTTGGTTCATCGATGGTGGCGAAGTTGAGTTTGATGAAGATTACGAAGTGGCATACGATGGTGTGTATGAAGATGATCTAGAGATTACTGTTATAGCAAGATGGACTGTAATTCCTGTACAACCGCCAACAGAGCAACCAACAACTGAAGAACCACCAACTTCAGAGCCAACAACAGCAGCAACAACTGAGGATTTGGAAGATGAACCAGTAGCACTTGGCGAAGGTATTGATTTTGTTGATGTCGATCAATATTTAGGAGCACCTGTTGTAGAAATCTTTGAGGAAATTGATTTCGAAGAACCAACACCTCTTGGAAGTACACTTCCACAAACTGGCCAATTACCAGCAGAATTATTCTATGGCTTAGGTGGTCTTGTCACAGCAGCAGGCGCATTCTTAAGAAGAAAAAAATAGTCAAAAAGTGATCAGGGGGTCGGACCCCCTGATCACTTCTGAACAAAAAAACCGTATCTTTCGCGCTGAAAGATACGGTTTTTTTTTTAGGCTCAATTGACGGATCAATTTGGTGTACTATGCCTTAAAGTATAAAAATAACGATACATATGGGCTAAGCCCAGTGTAAACAACGAAGACACAAATCCGATCGTACCCAGTTTGCCCCCGAGTCCAACGAAGATCGGAATGGTGTTGAAAAAGATGAGACCGCTGATGGCGCCTGCGACAAGAAAAAGATGGCCTTTCTTAAAACGCGTCGCGCCTGTCATTCCTGCAAATGAGGCACAATAGACCACGATCGCGATGATATAGCCACTATGAGGCATCGCAGCTGGAAGAATCAGCCCGCCAGCCAGCCCCACAAGACTGGAACTTAGAACAATATTGTGAAGCCACTTTTTTGAAAACCAATAAGTGAGGTATGAGGCAATCGCACCCCAAAACATGTAAACTAAAATGAGTTTCCAGTCAAAAATGCGATGAATAATGTCGAATCTAAGGTTAACAAACTGATAGTTTGGCGTTGACTTAAATAGGATGACGACGACATTTCCGAAAAACGCAGTGGTTCCCAATTTGCCACCTACACCAGAGAAAAAAGGCTTCCCTTCCACGAAGAGGACACCTGATATCGCGGCTGCGATCGTGAGATCGATGGTGCTGAATAGCTCAGGTGAGGACATGCCAACAAAGCTGCCGCAAAACGTAGCCACTGCCGTTTTTTTATATAAAAAGGCACCGAGTATCCCTACGACCGAAGAGGCAACCACAGGCGATAGGGGGGTGTATTTCACAAGCCAATAAGTAAGAAGCGCACCAAAAACGACGCTATAAAAATCGAGTGCGCGATTCAGAGGGACATGCCCATCAAAATCAGATTTGGCTGTTTTTGTGAACTTGAGCATCTGCATGATCGTTATGACACTCAGCAGAATAGTGAAAACCGTTACGAGCATGTGTTTGTAGAAAACGTGCTCAATCAACATTGCGAGCATGAAAAAAATGATGATGGCGATGTACGAGATGATGGCGATTCTTGTGCGAGCCAATTTGACCTCCAAATGGGTTTTATGATGGATGCATATCTTTTTTATTATAACATATTGCGCCGCCGCATCACAGCGGGTGTTTGGCACAATAAAAAAGTGATCAGGGGGTCGGACCCCCTGATCACTTTCACTCACCTAATCTCTTATTCACTTACTCCGTCTTAAATGACGCAAACAAATCAAACAAATCTGTCGCCAATCTCTTGAGTTCCTCCGACGAGTCCGCCACGGACTTGACGATGCTCGCCTGCATATCCATAGAAGCGGTAACTTCCTCAGATGCTGCGGCTGTTTCCTCAGACACGGATGAGATATTCTCGTTGGCTTCGATCATTTTCTCTTTCATCGTCGCAATTTCGTCGACTTTCGCTGATGTGTTGAGAATTAGCTGGAGGATATTGTCGATGTTCTCGAAAATCATTTCAAAAGTATGCTTCACTTCTACGACAGCATCCGTTTGGAGTTTTCCGCTCTTGCTGACGTTGACCATGATATTAGATGTTTCGTTGCTTTGTTGCTGAATCGCCTCGACATGGCTTTGGATCTCTTTCGCCGCATCGTTTGAGCTCTCAGCCAGCTTTCTGATCTCCTCTGCAACAACTGCAAACCCTCTACCGTGCTCCCCAGCTCTTGCAGCTTCGATGGAAGCGTTCAGTGCGAGTAGGTTCGTCTGGCTTGCGATGTTGCTGATGGTATCGACGATATTGCCGATCGTTGCACTTTTTGTTCTCAAATCTTCGATGGCAACGCTGATTTTGTCAATGGACTCTATGCTCTCAGAGCTACGATCGTTCAGTGTTCTGACGTTTCGGCTGCTGGTTTCGTTTTGGTTTTGGATAGTGGTGGCATTCATTGACATCGTCTTAATAAGGTCAAGCAGCATCTCAATTTCTTTGCTAAGCTGATGCGCTACGATGGTCCCTTTTTCCGCATCTTCTGCTTGGCTGCCTGCGCCTTGTGCGATTTCAGCGACGGTCTTGGAAACCTCTTCGGCCGATATCAATGCAGATTCAGCGCTTTCAGCCAGCGTAACCGATGACTGGTTGACATGCGCGGCAGCGGCTTTCGTTTTAAGCATCATGCTTTTGACGTTTACGAGCATGTCGTTGAAAGCGGATGACATTTCACCGATTTCATCTTTCGTTTTCACATCAGACATCGCTGTAAAATCGCCATTTTTAACGCGTTCAATACTCCTTTTGAGAATATTGAGCGGCTTTGTAATCTGATTTGCGAAAAGGATGCTGACAAACCCGATAACGAGGATGGTCAGGATGCCTATGATTAAAATTTGATTCAATATCGGCAGGGCTTTTTTGTTTAAAATGCTTTCGTCGATGGTGACGAGGACGCGCCAGCCTGTCTCTTCCATCGTCGTGAACATGCCGAATTTCTTCTCGCCGTTAAAAGTATACGATACGTTTCCTGAATCTGCGTTTGCAATCGCGGTCGTGATCGTTTCAACAGGAATTGGTTCACCGATAAGATCAGGATTTTTGTGCGTCATCGTATTGCCCTTTGCATCGATCAGTATTGGATAACCGTTTTCGAGGATTACGATGGCGTTCATTTCGTTAGCAAGCTCAGTTAAATTGATGTCGGCCGCAAGTACACCGACGGGACTCGTTTTGCTTGTGCCAATATAAACCGGAATCGCAAACGACACAATCAGCGTTTGGTCCGTCGCATTAAAGTAAGGATCGGTCCATACGCTCGCCTTATTTTCCAAAGCGGCTAGGTACCAAGGTCTGATCGTAGGATCATACCCTTCAGGCAAGTCCACTTTTGGGGCAATATAAAATGATTTGTCTTTATAACCAACATAAATGTTGGACACCATAGGAAACTCTTCCATAAAGCTTTCAAGAAACTCGTTGAGCTCCAAAGGATTTTTTGATACATATGTCGCACCGAATATGGCTGAATTCGAAAGGATGCTTATGCTGTTGCGATATGTTTGCATTTTTGCGGACAAACCCTTTGATAGTTCATGTACAAAGGTCTCTGTCATGGTTGAAATCTCGTCACTTAAAATCTCCTGAGATTTAAAGTATGAGAGTGAACCAAGTACGCTCGTGGATAATACGGTCAACAAGACAAAAATGGTAATCAATTTAAATTTTAGCTTCATAATCGCGTAGGGTTACCCCGTTCCTCCTTTAATTGAATATGAGTGGTTGGGATTTTGATTGTCCCGCGCTAATTATACCATATTTTTATGGTTGTTAAAAGATAATGATTTGAGAGTAAAAGTAATTTGGAGTGATCAGGGAAGGATCAGGGAATGATCAGGGGGTCGGACCCCNNTGATCATTTTTCTAAGGCCACAGTAGAATCTTCGCAGTGGCATCGTATTGTGAAAAATGTTACAATAAAGTCACGAATAATCCCAAACCAAGAAAGTGTGGTGATCCGCGACGTGACACTCAGCTTAAGCAGAGCTCAAAAAATGAGAAACATTTTTATTATCTGTATGATATCCGTTCTGATGGGCCAATTTTACATCAGCCCCTTCAACACCGTTTTCAGACTGACTTTGGCAGTGTTCTTCATGTCCTTGTTTCTCATTTATTTCGAAGATTACAGCATTATGCTCATCACCATGTCGGTGGGTGTATCGACCTTTCTTTTTAGATCCATCGTCAATTTCGTGGGCAGCGATTTGAGTTTTCTCGAAGTCCTCGGGATTTACTTTCCCGTTTTGACGTATTACGTCTTCTTCGGATTGATGTTCAAATTCTTATCCGTGCGGAGTTATTACGACCAGCCGTTCAACTTCTTTCTGAGCTTATGGGTCTGCGACTCGGTGGCCAACATCATCGAAGCCATGGTAAGGCGCACCTGGGAGACGGCCTCGTTCGAAAATCTGGTGTCGACGATTATTCTCATCGGGGGCATCCGCACCGTCATGACGATGCTGACGTTTTACACCGTTAGGCATTTTCACTTAAAACTTAAAAAACAAGAGCAGGATAAGTATTTCAATGAACTCATCTTTTTCATCTCAAAACTCAAGACGGAGCTCTTTTTCTTAAACAAATCCAGGGCGGATATTGAGGAGACGGTGGCATACTCGCATGAATATTATCATAGGATGGAAAATGAAAGTGACAAAGCGCCGTTTCTTAAAATTGCCAAGGACATTCATGAAATAAAAAAGGATTATCTTAGAGTCATCGCAGGGATGAATGCCGTGTTCAAAGTCGACACACATCTCAATTACATGAGTGTGAAAGATATGCTTTTTATTGTCAAGGACAACATCGGAAAAATGGCGACTGAACAAGGAAAGAAAGTGGAAATCATGCTTGAATACGACTACCTGTTCGTAACGCCTGAATTCTACACCATTATCTCTATTTTAAACAACCTTTGCGTCAATAGCCTTGATGCAATCTCATCCTTTGGCCGAATTCGCATCAGCGTGAACTATGACTTTTCCGAAAAACAGGTCAAATTTGAAGTTGAGGACACCGGCGAGGGGATTCCTGAGGAAAAGAAAACGCTGGTCTTCGATGTGGGTTATACGACTAAATACGATAAAACGACAGGGCATATGTCGACTGGAATAGGCCTTTCCCATGTGAAACAGCTTGTGCAGGAAATGTTCTCAGGCGATGTTTGGCTGGATTCTTTGGTAGGCAAAGGCACTCGTGTGGGGTTCGTCATTCCGCAAGAACAGTTGATTAAAGAGGTGGAGGGGTAAAATGCTACATTTGATGATTGTTGATGATGATTTTAGTGTCGTCAATATACTGAAGGACATCGTATCGCAACACCTTGACGATGTGATGGTCTCAACCGCCATGACAGGTCGGGAGGCGATCGATAAAATCACACTCGAACAGCCAGATGTGGTTCTACTGGATTATTTATTGCCCGACTGCGATGGACTACAGGTCATTCGCCGCATACGCGAAGCTTATAACCCTTCTGTCATCATGATCTCAGAAGTCTCGGATAAGCAAATGATCGCAAAAGCATACCATGAGAAAATTTCGTTCTTCATCACCAAACCCATCAATGTGGTTGAAGTCGTTTCTGTTGTCTCTCAAGTGATTTCCAGCCACATGGCACATAAAACACTCAAGTCGTTTGAAATGGCAATTCGAGTGCTGAATCATAAAGCGGTTCATGTGGAAGATGAGTCCGCAAACGAGGAGAAAGCACTTAAACGCATTTATTCAAGGCTTGGAATCATGGGTGTAAGTGGCTGTGATGACCTAGTCAAAGCGGTTCTTTGGGCGAAGCGTCAAAAGGGTGATTATGCACTCTCCGAACTTTATGTTGCCCTCGTAAACCACGATGTGAAGGGGCGGGTGGACGACCATCAAGTTCAGGCGGTCAAGAAGCGAATCAG
>DMYC01000403.1 GCA_003482695.1 Clostridiales bacterium UBA8960 | reverse complement strand
GAGAACAGGGTGCAGAATGATCAGGGGGTCCGACCCCCTGATCATTCTGCACCCTGTTCTCTTCCGATTTTTTTTCATGAATCATCCACCCAAAATGTCTTTTCCTGTCCTTTTTTGTCCTCCTGGAATTATGATAAGAATAATTCATTAAGAATTATTAACAAATTAAAAGGGGGAAGCAAAATGAAAGGTAAAAAGATGCAGTTGACCACTAAGATTTTATTAGGTCTACTACTTGGTATCATTGTGGGTATGATACTGAATGGCAATCAGACGGCGGCAGACACGTATATAAAGCCGCTAGGCACACTCTTTTTAAACATGATCAGAATGATCATCGTGCCACTTGTTTTTTCATCGCTTATTGTTGGTGCTGCGAGTATTGGGGATCCCAAAGCACTCGGAAGAATTGGCGGGAAAACGTTAGGGTACTATCTCGTGACAACAGCGGTTGCGGTGCTTATCGGTCTTGCATTGTCGACCATCTTAAAACCAGGCGCAGGCCTCGTGATACCTGTGGATGCCGCACAAGATCCAGCTGAAGTGCCTTCCATCATCAGTACGTTTTTAAACATGATTCCTGCGAACCCACTTAAAGGGCTCGTCGATGGAAACATCCTTCAAGTTATTGTATTTGCGCTCTTCCTTGGCATCGGTAGCACGGCACTTCCAGATGAAATATCGAAGCCGTTTATCAATTTTTTCAACAGTTTAGCAGAAATTATGTATAAAATCACGGCACTGATAATGAAGTTTGCGCCAATTGGTGTATTCGGTCTCATCGTTCCAGTGGTTACGCAATTTGGTTTAGATGTACTTATGCCACTCAGTATGGTTATCTTTGCTGTCTACCTCGGGTGTGTGCTTCATGCCGTTCTCGTGTACTCGACAGCTGTGAAGGTGTTCGCTAAAATAAGCCCGATAACGTTTTTCAAAGGGATTGCACCTGCTGCGATTACAGCGTTCAGTACGACCAGTTCATCTGGCACATTGCCTGTGACGATCAAAAATACACGTGACAACCTCGGCGTTTCCGAGAAAATCTCTTCATTTGTACTGCCGCTAGGTGCGACAATCAATATGGACGGCACCGCGCTATATCAAGGCGTATGCGCATTGTTCCTCGCTCAGGTATACGGCATTGATTTGACGTTGGGTCAAATGTTGACGGTCGTTGCCACAGCTACACTTGGCTCGATTGGTACAGCTGGGGTTCCAGGTGCAGGGTTTATCATGTTGACTTTGGTACTCCAATCCGTTGGCATACCACTTGAGGGCCTCGTGCTAATCGCAGGCATCGACCGTATTTTAGACATGGCTAGAACATCTGTCAACGTAATCGGAGACGCATCTTGTGCAGTGGTTGTTGCGGCGTCAGAAAACGAACTCGACATGTCCATCGTAAACGGTGAAATGGCTGTAGAAGCGGCATAGTTCATGAAGACGTTAGGTGTGATTGGTGGTATGGGGCCAATGGCAACCCTAGACCTTTTCAGTAAAATCATCCGTCTCGCTGACGGAAGACGCGATCAGGACTTTCCGCATATTATTATAGACAACAACTCGAAAATCCCGGATCGCACGGCGTTCATACTCGGTGAGGGCGAAGATCCCACACCGGCACTTGTTGAATCCGCAGTGAAACTGGTGCAGTTTGGTGCGAAAGTTCTGGCGATGCCATGCAATACGGCGCATTTTTTCCACGGCGCAATGTCTGAGCATTTAAAGGCCAAGTTCGGCGAAGAAACGGTCACATTTCTCAACATGATCGAGGAAACTGTCAAAGTGGTTTGTGAAAGCGGGCAGACTAAGGTGCTGTTGCTTGGGACTGACGGAACTCTGCAATCGGGACTCTATCAAACGGCATTTAGCAAAAGGGGCATTCATACTAGTGTACTGAATGACCGCGATCAGCGAATCGTCATGAAGATGATTTATGATTATAAGGCAGGTGAACGCAAGTTTGATGCACAGTTTCTAAAGCAGATGCTGACGATGGATGATCGCGTTTGTGTTCTCGGTTGTACGGAGCTGCCACTTGTTTTCGAAATTGCAGGTTTAATCGATCGGGTGATCAATCCGACCGAAATACTGGCAAAAAAAGCGCTCGAAGCGATTAAATAATAACAAAACAATAAAAATTCACGCCAACTTACAGCGTGAATTTTTTTTTGAAATAAAATGTGTTATAATTGAGCAAACAACTTAGAAATATTACGAAGTTGTGATAATTTCACTTGGGGGTAGCGTTATGAAAGCGCGTTCAAATTCGTCGAACTGGCATCGACTCGATAACTCGGCAAATGTATTTCCACTTATATCGCATAAAACATTTAGCAACGTCTATCGATTGGCCGTTCAGCTCAATGAGGATGTTGATCCAGAGTTGTTGCAAAAGGCGCTTGACGTGACTTTACCTCAGTTCGGGAATTTCAATTTCAGGATTCGCCGCGGTTTTTTCTGGTATTACTTCGAAACGACTGAGGAACGCGCACTCGTGCAAGAGGAGGCGCTTAGGCCGTGTTTTTATATTGACACGAGAAGCAGACATCATCACTTGTTCAGAGTGGTGTATTATAAACGACGCATTAGTCTTGAAGCCTTTCACGCAATTGCGGATGGCACTGGGGCGCTGAATTTTCTAAAAACATTGATTATCAATTATTTGAAGCTTGTTGAAGGTGAAGTTTTTTCCGACTACTCTCCTCGGATCAAAGTCAACACCGAGCTCGAGGACAGCTACAAAAAGCATTACAAAAAAGTGCCTTTTGATGAGAGTAAATTATCTAAAGCCTATCGACTCAGAGGAAAACTTCTACCGGTAAACACCATGGGTGTCATCCATGGCTATTTAAATCTACCAGAACTCTCAGCCTATTCAAAGTCGAAAGGTGTGACGCTGACAGAGTATGTGACGACAGTATATTTATGGTCGATATATAAAGATGCGATATCCCGGGGCAAGTCGAAACGTCCAGTACACCTCTCGGTTCCAGTGAATTTGCGTAAATTTTTCGAATCCACGACGAATATGAATTTTTTTGGACACATTACGATTGAAGCGTTAACGACGAACCCGGATTTGACCTTTGATGAGATGCTCATGTCTGTGAAAAAACAGTTCAAAGATCAAGTGACTGAAGAAAACATGCAGCGGTATATTTCAAAAAATGTGTCGATGCGCAACAATATATTAACTCGGGCGATTCCGCTTCCGATTAAAAACCTTGCTGTAAGGATTATACACATTAAGTCGATACAATCTTACACAAGCACGTTAACAAATGTAGGTAAATTTGAAGTGGATGCACCATATTCGAGTAAACTGTCGCATATTGAAGTGTTGGTAAATACGTCGAGAATGGACCCGCTAAAGTGTGGCGTTTGCGCTTATGGAGACAAGTTTGTGGTGACGTTGACTTCACAACTTGAAGATGTGTCGATTCAAAAGACTTTTTTTAAAAAATTGACCGATGATGGTTTACATGTCGCAATAGAAAGTAATGGAGCTTTTTATGAAATATTGTAAGAGTTGTAAGGTTGCAAGTTTGGATGTGGTGGGTAGATGCCCACTTTGTGAGGCGATTTTGGTGGATCTTCCAGATTCAAAGGGATTTGAAGATTTAAGTGCACAGTTGGCACTTATGGATGAGGATCGGTATCCGGATGTGGTCATCAGCAAAAGCAGCTATAGTTTTGTAAAGCGAATTTATGCTTTTTTGGCTGTACTGATTATTGGCGCATCGATTGCGATGGATATTTTGATTGATTCTGATGTTACTTGGTCGATAATTTCCATAGCGGCTGTTTTATACGGCTGGACATTGATTTATCATGCGATTCGGACGAATGTCCATATCGGTTCAAAAATCTTCGTTCAGGCGATTTCAGCCTCGGTCTTTATCGTTTTGGTGGATCAATTTACGGTGTTTGAAGGGTGGTCGGTGAACTATGTGGTGCCCCAGATTTTGACCCTTTCAAATGTAGCCATTTTTATATTGATGATGATCAATCGTATGGTTTGGCGGGAGTTCGTATTTTATCAACTCGCTATGACGGTGATTGGTTTTGTGCCGATTGCACTCATCGTTTTCGATGTTGTGACTAGGCCGCTTGCGAGTATCGTATGTATCGTGATTTCGGCTGTGATTTTGGTTGGAACCGTGATTTTTGGAGATAAAACGGTGAAGAGTGAGTTAATTAGGCGTTTTCATGTGTAGGTTCATAAATTTCCGAGCAAAGGAATGATCAGGGGGTTCGACCCCCTGATCATTTTTGATTTTAGTCCATCGTTATTGGCGAGATAACAAGATAAACTCAACTATTTTCATCTGCGTTTCTTAATATACACACCAGCTGCTGAAATTAAGCCGCCAAAGCCATAGAACAGTGCCGCAGGAAGCTGTCCAGTCTGTGGTAAACCCGCACCAAGCGGTGTTTCTTCCTCGGTCAACTCCTCAACTTCAGGCTCATCGTAAATGATGTCCAAATTGAGTGGCACTGGTTCTGTGGTGATTATTTCAGTGGTCTCTTCAGTGGTCTCTGTAGTGACTTCAGTTGTCACAGTGGTGGTCTCAGTGGTTTCTTCAGTGGTCACAGTGGTGGTTTCAGTGGTTTCAGTGGTTTCAGTCGTGGTGTAACGGTTTGTGAAATCGACCTCGTCTTCGTATTGTTCGCTGTGGACTGAGGCGGCAAGGTCATTGTCACCAACCAGAGTATATCCACTTGGAGGGGTCAACTCACGCACATAGTATTCACCGGAAGGCACTGGTTTAAATGCTTTGGTCCCTGTGCCGATAATGGTGATCTGATCCACCAATGCGTCGGTTTCTGCATCATAAAGGTTGAATGTGAATGTTGAATTTGGACCACCGCCAGTAATTTCCTTATTGACGATGATGTCGTAAAGCCGCTGATTGTAAAATCTTAACAAAATTGCTTCCCATCCATTTTCGCCGAACTCAAATTCTTTGACAAGGCTATCCTCGTCTCCGACTGTCACTTGTCTAAAGTGGCTTGGCAAGCCCACCTCGATCACGCGATACTTGCCCGCTTCAACTGGGACAAAAGTGCCCGAGCCATACTCAGGTAAAGTGATCGAATCGAT
>DMYC01000151.1 GCA_003482695.1 Clostridiales bacterium UBA8960 | reverse complement strand
CTGGTTTCCCACCGCGCTTAGCACCTGTGAAAGCACCTTCCTCATATCCGAACAATTCGCTTTCAAGAAGTGAATCCGGAATGGCGGCACAATTCAGCGCAATAAAAGGCGCTTCGCTGCGCTTACTGGCGTTATGAACCGCTCGGGCAAAGAGTTCCTTACCGGTACCGCTCTCTCCGAGTATGAGAACTGTCGACTTGGATCTGGAGACCTTCTGCGCAGCGGACTTCACCTGCCTTATGGCTTGAGATTGACCTATGATATCCGAAAACTCAGTGGTCACCACATCAAGTGTGACGTCATTGAGCGTATTGATGATTTCCTCAAGAGGCTTGATGGTAATGACATGTCCCTTGATCTCATTTCCGATTTTGATCAGGGCACTATCGTACACTCCAGTCTGACCGCTAGGGAACTTGAAAAAATGGTTTTTTATGTTGTCCCGTGCGTGCAATATTCGTTCAGCTTCCTGTTTCATGAATACATCTTGTATAGTCTTGACATTGACCGTCCCAAGCATCGTTTTCGCTTTTCTGTTGAGTCTCACGGTCTGGCCCGTCGTGTCCACAGCAAGAAAACCGGTGTCCATGCTATCAATGACGACTTCCAGTTCTTTTGCAAGCATTTCAGTGGCGTCAATGCGCTCTTGCTCTTTGAGTTTAGACGCGATGAGATCCGCCATCCTACCAAGGAAAGCCATCAGGTTATCTTGGTTGTCGATCAACGATCTTCTTTGTGAGGGTTTGAAGGCAATCAATCCGATAACCCCAACCACTTCTCCGTCCGACAGAATCGGACAGCACATTTCCGCATGCTCGTTGCATTTGTCTTTGCAATCACACTCGAGGCATGCCTGATGCATACCGGGATTCTCAATGACAAATCCAAGCCCCTCCGAGAGCGCATAACTGAATGCGGATTTAATGCTTACCACACTTCCCAGTGAATCCTTGTAGCGTCCGGTTCCACCAATCCTTATGAGATTCCGGTCCACTATCGTCACGTCAATGTTCACCACGCTTGCAATTGCTTCACAGATCATTTGTACGTTCGAGACAATCTTTTTGAGTTCCACAGTCCCTCCAAAGACATTTTCTTTTATTTTAACACGAAGATCCAATTGGGGACAGGTGCTTTTTGGTACCTAGGTTGGTTAAAGCAGCAGTTGGTAGTTTTTGGCTGACGCCAAGTAGTTGGGAAAGGCAAATAAATCAAAAAGATCAAGAACATTATCGTCCTTGATCTTGATCTTAATCTTTTCCCAACCACTGCACTCGACAGAGTGCAAAACTACTTGGCGTCAGCCAAAAACCACTGCGCTCGAAGAGCGCAAAACCACCGTGGAGTGCGATAGCACGCCACCTAAATATACTTCGATTCCAATATCACAAGATTCTCGATGTATTTAGCTTGTACGCCATTGGCGGTTTGTTTTTTTTCAAAGGTTTCACAGTCTTTGTTGATCGCTTCCAGCACTTCAGGTGTGAATGAACGCTCAGCGAATGGATAGACCACACCGTCTTCCTTGTCGATGTGACGAATCAAAAGGTGGGTGTAGGAAATGGCATTGGCGATGACATCAAGTTTCGCTTCTTCATTTCCGCCTTTAACGGCAATAAGTGCTTTTTCGAGTTCAGCCATATGCAAACGACCTAAATCATGTTCAACCAGCATTCCGTGAGTGACAAGTTTCTGTGCGGCCGGTCCGAGCTCATCCACCATACGATTGAACAGCAACTGCTCTTCTTTACCATGATGATGCGCATCGGCATAGCCTCTGATGAAGTCAATCATGGTCGCAAAATCGTCATAATTGATCTCTTGTCCTTGCATGACACCGTAGCAGGCTTTTCGAACGACTGAAAGCATTCTTTTGATTGCTTTGTGCTCATCTACCATCAATTCTATTCCGTTCATGCAGCCCTCCTTGAAAGCTTATATTGTGAATCGCTCATTATTTCAAATTTGAACGTGTCGCTGACGAAAGCGTCGATCCACTCCAGTCTGAGTGTGTTGAAGATATTGATGTCGCCATCGACTGCTTCCCAGAAATCCGTGTGAATGCAGAGTCTCTTTTGCCATACAAATCCATCCTCATCGCTTGAAATTGGTTGATTGACCCGATCGCAAGGCATGCCTTCCAGCATGAAATCATAAATTGCTTTGAAAGCCTGGTCAGGCGTTTCAAATGTGGTACCCAGTGCCGCTTTCGCTTTTCCGCCATTTTCTCTGTATAGCGCTTTCAGCGCTTCTATATTTAAATACCCTTTTTCAATTCCTTTTGTTATGGCGTACGCCATTCTGTGCTCAAGGCTGTGGATTTTTGTCTGTAACCAGCCGTGGATATTTCCTCCGTCAATGACTGTCTCAAGCGGACTTGTTTCAGGCATACCGTAAAGTGATTCGGTGTAATGTCTAATCACATCGGGATCATGTCCTTCTGAACGGATCACTTCATAAATGTCTTCGAGTAATGCCTCATGCCATAAAACTTTATTGTAAAGCCAGTGGTGAATAGGTCCTAAAAATGCGCTCATTGATGCCTCCTATTGTACTTTTTCGGTAAGTGCTGTCATAAGGTCATCAAGTTTCAGACCGTGTACCATACAAGCTTCTTCCAGAGTCTCAGCTTGTGCCGATGGACAACCCACACAACCCATACCGAATACGAACAATACGTCTACAGATTCAGGGTACATTCTCACTACATTTCCTATGGTCATATCTTTTGTGATTTTCATTATATTTCCTCCTAATTGATATCCAAGTGATTTACTATGAATTCATTCTAACATGCTTTTCAGCTTAATTCCGTTTCCTAGGTTACGAAATGCAATATTTCAGCGTTGCTGAAATATCGCAAACAAAAAGGCACTCCTTTCGGAGTGCCTTGGTGTTGCGATAGATTGGCAACGTTTAAATCATAAATCTTGTAAACAATCTTAATTCTAAACTTTTAAACTCAATTCTTAAATTTACCTTTAAAACTAACCTTTAAATCTTAGACATTCAATTAACTTGTAACCAAACATTTAAAACCGATTTTACTCTTAAAACTTACTTTTAAATCTAACCTTTAAAACTTTCATTTAAAACTTACTCTTCAAATCGTTTTCAGAAACTCATTCGTCAACCAATCTATCAAGAAGAGAATATCTTCTTAGTGTATAGTTACCCGAGGTCTATTTATCTAAACACTTTTTTTCATTTCTTTGATAAAAACTTTTACAATGGCCGGATCGAATTGCTGACCTGCGCACCTTTCAAGTTCCAAATATGCCATTTCATAAGGCATGGCCTGTCGATAGGCTCGGTCACTGGTCATGGCGTCAAAAGCATCCACGACGCTGATCACACGTGCGAGATATGGAATCTCGAACTCTTTGAGGCCTCTAGGATAGCCCGTGCCATCCCAATGCTCATGATGCGCAAAGACATATTCCGCCATTTCACTCATCTCGTTGACTGAGCTCAATATCCTATATCCGATTTCAGGATGTTTTTTGATTTCATTGTACTCGTTTTCTGTCAAACGGGAAGGCTTGTTGAGAATGTATTCTTCGATGGCGATCTTTCCGACGTCGTGCAGGAGTCCCATGGTTTTGAGGTCATTCATCTCACGCGAGCTGAGCCCAAGTGCGGTCCCTAGTCTCTCACTGAGTTCACCGACCCGTACACTGTGTTGCTCCTCGCGTTTGTTCTTTTCATGAAGCGTCCGAACCATGGCATAAATGGCTTTGCCTCTCACACTTGGTCCTTCCACGAGTTTGTGTTTGTTCATATAGTCTTCTGCTGTTTTTAGGACTAGCGCCATCGGTTCCTCGGTGGTCTGTTTGTCTGCCCAGCCTACAGAAACGGATACGGTCACTTCGCCCACTTTGATTTCGTTGCAGATTTCCTTTAAATGCATAACAATGCCTTCAATCGTGTTCATTGATGTATTCGGCATGATGATGGCGAACTCGTCACCACCTACTCTGGCAATGACATCGTCAGGTCTGCTGGCGCCACGGATCAACATTGCGGTGTTGCGAAGCAGTGCGTCTCCGGTTGCGTTGCCAAATGCGTCATTGATGAGTTTGAGGCCATTGACATCCATCATGACGAGCCCGAGCGGCATATTTTCGTTGGTGTTCATTTCTTCAAGGATGGATTCAAAATAGGAACGGTTGTATAGATCTGTCAGATCATCGTGGGTACTGACGTAAGTCAGATAATTCTCACGTTTTTTTCGGTCTGAAATATCCGTATAGATGCCATAGCCGCCGACCAAAAATCCGTCAAACACCATTGGGACACCTTGAATTGCGACGTCCAGAGCACGATTGCCCTTGCCATAACGGACACCCTCTGTTTTAACCAGATTGCCATCGAAAAGGTCATCTGTAAGGCCTCTCGCCGCATCTATGATTTCATTGTTTGCAATCACGTCGTCAAGGTTCACACCCAGAACATCTTGTTTTTTGTAACCGAAAAGGCGCTCGAAGCTTTTGTTCACATCGAGGATCATATGGTGTTGGTTGAACATGGCAATAGCATCATGGGAGTTTCTGAACAAAGCCTCGAAATTCATCTTTTGCCGAGTGACTTCCTGTTCAGTTGCGACAAGCTGCCCAAACGATGCTTCAAGCTCCTCGTTCAGTGAATGCAATTCATCTCGGTCTTCCTGGATGATGGTCACCATGCCGTTGATTCTTAG
>DMYC01000191.1 GCA_003482695.1 Clostridiales bacterium UBA8960 | reverse complement strand
CCGTTCCCGCACCCCCTCTGCCATCACCTGTTCGGTATGTACCAGCACTGTGCCACGCCATTCGAATAAAAAACCCGCCATAATGCCCATAATCCGCAGGCCACCAATCCTGTGAATCCGTCATGAGCGCATAAAGATCTTGTTTAAGCGCCTCATAATCCAGCGCATTAAACGCCTCAGCATAATTGAACCGCTCGCCCAGAGGGTTAACTTTTTCAGAATGCTGCTGCAACACTTTAAGATTCAATTGATTTGGCCACCAATCCCGATTGGTCGTACCTACCGGTCTACCCTTGCTCGTCGCGCCTGTTACCGGACATTTCTTCTCTTCACTCATCACATGCTCCTTTCTACTCAAATAAATTTATCACCACCGGCATAATAACCACTCAGATGTCTCAGAACCCTCTTGGCGACCACCGTGCCAAACACCCCAAACACAGAACACAGCATCCCGATAATCGCAAACACATAGTACGGCACATCATCCACAATCCCACCGATAAA
Organism: Clostridiales bacterium UBA8960; assembly: GCA_003482695.1. Taxonomy (GTDB): domain Bacteria; phylum Bacillota; class Clostridia; order Peptostreptococcales; family Acidaminobacteraceae; genus Fusibacter_C. The sequence goes on along the minus strand of DMYC01000191.1, from coordinate 17,256 downwards.
CGCCTTCGTAATCGTGAGCGCAGACAGCCCCGTAAACCCAGCAAACAGAATACCGCCCCAAAACGCCTTTTTCTGAACCTCTTTAATCCAGCCAATCGACAACTGAGTAAGAAGCGTCGTCACCAAAATCGCGACACCCATAAAAAGATTCACGATGGCCATGGTCAATGCAAACACCCCACCCAATTTAAGAATCGTATACTCACCCATCAGTTTCATCTGAATCACATAGATCACCGTCGATAACAAAGGGGCCATCAGTATATACTTACTTCCAGGGATGGGAAATATCGCACCCACCGTATAAATGCCGATTCCACCGCCGATTAACATGGCCACACTGACTGCGATCAGCGCAATCTCGTAATTTTTACTCTTATAATCCTTCACGCGTTCACCTTCTTAACTGTAATCATCATAAATCTATATGAATTACAAATAGTCTTTGTCATTCATACCCAACCTAACCAAAATCAAACGAACTGTGACTATAAAAAAGCCCTCTGTCGAAAACGAAAGAGGGAAGTGTCTTTATGAAACCAAATGCATTTAACTGTTATTTATGATAAGGTTCATTCCGAAGAATCCGGAACCCCCGATACACCTGCTCAAGCAGCACCACCTTCATGAGCTGATGCGGGAACGTCATCTTGGAAAAAGACAGCGCAAAATTTGAGCGCTTCATCACCGCATCGGAAAGCCCAAGGCTTCCGCCGATGACGAATACGACGTCCGAGTTGCCTTCGAGTCCTAATGCGGACATCTTTTCGGACAGTTCTTCTGAGGTGAGCTGCTTGCCCCGGATCTCAAGTGTGATGACATACTGCGACTCCTTGATTTTGTCGAGGATGCGCTCACCTTCACGGTCTTTGATCTGGACCATCTCCTTCTCGGAGAGCGTTTCGGGGGCTTTTTCGTCGGCAACCTCCACGAGACTTAAGGTGCAATATTTTGAAAGGCGCTTAGAGTACTCCTCTATAGCGCCTGTATAAAATTTTTCTTTGATTTTGCCGACACTGATGACGGTGATTCGCATCTTCACATTCTCCAAACTAAATTTCTATAAGCTCGTATTCATCCGATCCAAAGCCGATTTTCACAGCGTGCTTAATCGACACTCGTCCATCGTCAAAAAGGCTTTGTCCCGATTCCTTTTGAAGCATATCTAGGCATGCTGTATCGATGGCCACAGGGTCCTTGGACGCAAATACGCCGATATCCGCTGCGATTGTGTCCATATGTTGACCCATGCAATCGCATTCAGGCGTCACATTGATCAGATAGGTGATGTACAGGTTGTCCTTGCCAAGCTGAGCGCCATAAGCATACTCTGCCACCTTTTCTTTGAAGTGCTCCCCAGACCAATCGCTGAAGATCGCACCCACTGGACAGACCGCGATACAGCCTGCACAGCCCACACATTTGTCGTGGTCGATGAAAGCCGCTTCCTTGCCCGAGTCATGTCGCATCTCAATCGCATCCACATCGCACTTTTTGATGCAAAGGCCGCATGCGATGCACCTTGTGGCTTTCACCACCGGGTTAATCCCAGCATGCTGCGCCATTTTACCGCCACGTGCCGCAAAGCCCATGGAAAGTTGCTTCATTGCGCCACCGAAGCCCGCCATTCCGTGTCCTTTAAAGTGGCTCATGACGATAAACTGTCTGTAATCGCCGAAAGATTTCCCTATTTTACACGACTTAAAAAAGTCTTTGTTAATCTCGATTTCATCAAACGCCTCACCGTGGTCACCATCTGCGATAATCACAGGAAGCTGAGTAAATCCATGGTCAACAGCAATTTGTTTATGGCTTTCCGCCGTGGTACGCGCCCCGCGATAAAGGACGTTTGTCTCTATGTACGCAGATGGAATGTCGTTTGACTTCAAAAAGTCGATGACGCCTTCATAGCATTCAGAAGGCACATACGTCTTGTTGCCCTTTTCACCAAAATGCACCTTGATCGGCACAGTGCCGTCAAACTTGTGATTATCAGCCTCTATTAGTGTCGTCATGAGCTGAAGTGCAGCCTCGCTCAGCGACTTATGATTCTTATCCACAACCCTTTTGAAATAAACTTTTGACATATTTCCTCCTTATAAGCTTAACCTTATTATTCAAATTTACGCGAGAAGCAAGTTCGCCATATGCTTCTTCACTTTGGCAGCCCAATCTGGGTCTGTCGCATAACGTTTGCCGATGCTGTCCACAGAAACGCCGTTATAAAAGGCACCGCCCGGCGTCAAATACGCTTCAGAAATATACTTTGCCACATGATCAACGCCAGCCTCTTTGGACGTAAATGTTCTCGCACTTTCGTACGGTGAACTGTCATACGCTTGGAACCCGAAGATGTTGTTCTTATCCACTGCGATCTTGCTTGTGCCATATCCGGATTCGTGAACGGCGAGTCCCGCGAGGAACCAGGCATTGATATTATAATTTCTCTCAGCCTCGACAAATGAAGCACCAAGACCTTCTAGGCCAGTGCCAATAAGTTTCGCATCAATATCCACAGCCGTAGCACCACTAGAGCGTCTTACATCATCATAAATGGCATTGACACTCGATGCCATGCCGTAGACATTTGAAGGCGAGCTGCGGTAAATGGTACTTGGACTATTGTTCACGCCAAGCTTCGTTCTCAAAATCTCATCAAATCGATTCTTCGCTTGATAATAGCTTTTGCTTGGCCCTTCAAAACTGCTATTTACTTTTGCATTTATATTGATGTTGAATTTTTGATTCATCTTATCACCACTTTTTTTCATATTAATCTAATCTTAACCTTAATTACCTTGAAACGGGATACCCTTTTCTCTATAATGGGAACATATAACTAGAAAGTTAAACACGAAGGAGCATTATGGAGACGCTAAACAAACGCACACTATGGAGTTTTGGTTTTGGCAACATCGGTTTTGGCCTCACTACCCAAATCATGTCCGCTTATCTCGTCTTTTTTGCGACTGTGATCTTGGGCATGTCTGGTGCGTCCATTGGTCTTCTCGTGAGTTTGGGCATCGTTTGGGATGCTTTATCCGACCCAATAATGGGTTACCTTTCCGATATGACGCGAAGTACAAGATTCGGCAGAAGGCATCTTTATTTGCTCATCGGGGGAATCGGTACCACCATCATCAACTTAGGACTATGGATGATTCCATCTTCGCTTGATAACACTGTGAAATGGTTTCTTATGATTGCGCTCGTTTTGCTGCTTAAAACATTTACCACGATTTACATTACGCCATATACGGCACTTGCTGCTGAAATCAGTGAAGACTATACGGATCGTACCAGAATCCAAGCGGTCAAGACGACTTTCTTTTTGCTTGGCATTTTTTTAGCAACGGCTTTTGGCATCCTCGTCTTCTTTAAGAGTACACCTGAATATCCTATAGGTCAACTCAATCCACAAGGTTATTATAACATGGCGATCTTTGCCTCTACAATCATGTTATTGTCTGCTTTGTCCGCTTACTTTTCAACAAAAAATCTTATCCCGAACCTTAACGGACGCATTCTAAGCAATCCGAGTTTGAATATAAATGTTTTTTTCTCATCTATTTTTGCTTCATTCAAAAATGTGGATTTCAGAGCCATTGTACTTGGTTATCTTTTCACCAATATTGCCAGCGCTTTGATTAGCACACTCGGGCTTCACGTTTACACGTATACGTTTCATCTTGGAAATACCGGCATCGCAACCATCGTAGGTTCGCAACTGGTTTTTAGCATCCTTAGTCAACCTTTTTGGATCAAATTTTCTGATCGACACGAAAAGAAGAAGGCCGTTCAGGTCGGTATTGTTATTGCACTTGCCGCTTGTTTATACTTTATTATTTGCATCCTTTTTAGAAACATCTTTGATGGAAATGTACTGTATCTATTGCCTTTTGGAATTTTAGCGGGTTTTGGTACAGGTGGTCTATTTACGATGCCTCAAACGATGGTTGCAGATTCGGTAGACGCCCAAGCGCTTCAGTATGGCACTCGGCAAGAGGGCGTATTTTATGGCACACTTACATTATGTTATAAACTTTCACAGTCTATTGCCATCTTCCTACTTGGATTCGCACTTGATCTACTTAAATTTGATTCGAACAAACCTGTGCAGCTTTCATCGACTGTCGTTGGACTTGCGTTGCTTTTGGCGATCGGAAGCATTCTAAGTTTAGTCGCCGCTTATTGGTCTTACAGCCCTTATAGTTTAACAAAAAAGCGCATGGTGGAAATTCACCAAGCGCTCAAACCTTAAATTATTTCTATTTCATAGGACATTTCTGCGACCTGAGAGATCGTATAATAAATGGAACAATACTCTGTCGCGAGCTTAAATGACTGCTCAACACCATTTTCTTTTTCAGGTGAGACTATTTTCGCTTCAACTTTAACCCATTTGAGAGTCGTCGGTATTTCTGTTCTTTTTTCACCGGTTATGACCATTTCTAAGCGCTCGAATCCGATGCGCTTTTTTTTCATGACATCGAGGAACGTCGAGTATAGGCACGAACCAAGTGCACCGAACAACATATCATAAGGTGCGACCATACCCTCTTCTCCGCCGATTTTAATCGTCGCTTTTGGTGCGATCATGTCACCTTCAAAGGCGTTTGTAAACATAAGTTTGATTTCTTTTTTATCCATATCGTTTTCATTTCCTTTCATCACTCATTATTAATTTCAATTCTATTTATATATACACAATTAAATTTTAACATAAACAGTTGAAGGTTTGAACTTTTTGTGATATTCTATAACAAACATCCCCCTAGCGGGGGGGGTATCCCTTATTGATTTCTATTTATGTGGGTTCGATTTCAAGTGTTATTCCTCATAACGCGAATACCACCTACGCAGTAGCATGTGCTATTGCGTTATTTTTTTTGATTCTATTCTCAAAATGAGAACAATTTAGAATTTATTCTCATTTTGAGAAGATTGTCGCGCTTTTTTCTCAATATGAGATTCTAGCTGTTTTTCTAAAATAGCTCATTTTTTGTGATGCGGCCGAAGGCATTGGAACAACACGGTTATATAAGATGCGCCTAGGCTACTCACTTTTGGCACGGCGTTTGCGTTAACCATGTCCTAAAGAAGCTATTTGTAATTTTCAGGTTTATGAGGAGGATATGATGTCTTTAGAACGTGTGATCGTGGATACTTTACGCGCTGAAGTAAAACCTGCTATGGGTTGTACCGAGCCTGTTGCGGTGGCACTCGCAGTGGCAAAAGCGAAAGAAATGTGTCAGGCGGGTTCAACTCGTGAGACAGATGGCATGATGCTTGAGATTAAAGTCAGTCCAAACATTTTTAAGAATGGGCTTTCTGTGGGGATTCCAGGTACGGATCAAGTTGGACTTGTTGTTGCATCGGCTCTTGGGCTGCTTACATGTTATAGCGATGATGGGCTTGAGGTTTTTAAACATGTGAAGCAATCCGATATTGAAGGTGCGTTTAAAGTGATAGATGAAGATCGGATAAAGCTGGGTATTTTGGATACGGATAAGAAAGTGTTGATCGATGCGCGTGTTGTTTGTGGAGACGCTTTTGGCCGTGCGGTGATTCAGGATAGACACGATCAGTTCGTGTTCGTTGAGTCACATGCTGGTGTGGTGTTTGAAGCGGAGGCTGTTTGTGCAGAGGATGAAGCTGTGAATCCGATTTATGAGACGCCTCTATCGGAGGTTATTCGTGTTGTCGAGTCGCTTCCTTTTGAAGATTTGGCGTTTTTGCTTGATGGGTTCGAGATGAATCGTGCTGTTGCTGAGTATGGCCTAGCAAATGATTCGGGCATGAATGTTGGGCGAACACTGGAAGAAAATACGCGAAAAGGTATATTGTCTAGAGATTTGATGAATCGAGCGATGATTTTAACGGCTGCGGCTTCCGATGCGAGGATGTCTGGGGTTTCACTTCCTGTCATGAGCAGCAACGGGAGTGGCAACAATGGCTTGACGGCTTTACTGCCCATCGTGGCATATGCCGAGACCAATCCTACGTCACCTGATAGATTGGCAAGGGCTGCTGCGATTAGCCATCTTGTGAACAGCGTCATTAAGTATAATATTGGCAGATTGTCGGCACTTTGTGGCTGCGGCGTTGCTGCGGGAACTGGCGCTTCCGTGGCGATCACTTGGCTAATGGGTGGTTCCGTCATCCAGATGGAAGGTGCGATTCAAAATATGATCGCCAACACGACGGGTATGATTTGCGATGGAGCCAAAGTTGGTTGTTCACTTAAACTTGCGACTTCTGCGTCCGCTGCCATTCAGTCGTCGCTCTTAGCGATCGGAAATGTCGTCGTGCCTAGCGGCAACGGCGTCATCGGAAAAACGGCGGATGAAACCATCAAGAATTTGGGATATCTTTCGAAGAATGCCATGGATGTGGTGGATCGTGTGATTTTGAATGTGATGATGGGGGCAAGGACATCGGTCAAATAAATTGATCATGCATGACTCTGCGAATACGGACGTAAAAAACTGCTGAAAATAAAGACGGGCCCTAAGCTGTGGCGCGCCATTTTCAGCAGCTATTTTTTGCTTTGTTTAAAAAGTTGGACCAAAATGATCAGGGGGTCCGACCCCTTGATCACTTCCAAATTGATCAGGGGGTCGGACCCCTTGATCACTTACCATTTCGCTTCCTGGCAATTTCAAGTCGAAGAGTTCATGAATCACGTCTTCAACATTTGCGATTTTCACGAATTCCAGTGCCGATTTCACTTCTTCAGGGACCTGATCGAGGTCCTTCATGTTTTCTTCAGGGATCAGCACTTTCTTCACGCCAGCTCGATGAGCGGCGATTATTTTCTCTTTAATGCCGCCGACCGCAAGCACGTTGCCTCTCAGCGTCACTTCACCGGTCATCGCCACAGTCGAAGAGAGTTGTCGACCTAAAATCAGCGACGCAATGGATGCAAACAGCGCTACACCAGCAGACGGGCCATCTTTCTGTACCGCACCTGACGGCACATGAATATGAAGGTCTTTTTTATTAAACTCGAAATCTGCGATTTGGAATGCCAACCTCGATCTAACGAGGCTAAGAGAAATCCTAGCAGACTCTTTCATAACGTCACCCAGCTTTCCGGTTAGAATCAACTGACCATTCCCCGGCATAAACGAACCTTCGATAAACAGTATTTCGCCACCTACAGGCGTCCATGCGAGTCCAGTTGCGACACCAATCGCACTGCTTGATCCAGCCAAATCATGCCTTGCCATAGGTTTACCGATCAAATCATAGAGCATATCCGCTTCAACCTGATAAGGGAGCGGCACTTGATTCAAAACGACCTTTTCAGAAACGACACGCGCCACAGCGGCGATCTGCCTCTTAAGCCCACGCACACCCGCTTCACGTGTATAACCATCTATCAACGCATTTATTGAAGCATCCGCAAACACCAGCTGCTCCTCATTTAATCCATGTTCTTCAAGCACATCCGGAATCAAATGCCCCTTCGCGATATGAAACTTTTCCAAATTTGTATAACTGGATATTTCGATGACTTCCATACGATCAAGAAGCGGTCCAGGAATCGATCTATAAGAGTTCGCTGTCGCAATAAAGAACACGTCAGACAAATCATAGGGAACTTCCAAATAGTGATCCGCAAACGAGTTGTTTTGTTCAGGGTCCAGCACTTCGAGAAGTGCACTGGCTGGATCGCCGCTGTTGCCAATCTGAAGCTTATCCACCTCATCAAGCACAAACACCGGATTCGTTTGTCCAGCTTTTTTCATGCCCTGTATGATTCGACCTGGAAGCGCCGCCACATATGTGCGCCTATGGCCTCTAATCTCCGCTTCATCTCGAATGCCACCTAGGCTCATTCTGACATAAGGTCGGTCGAGCGCTTTGGAAATGCTCTTGCCAAGACTCGTCTTACCCGTTCCTGGAGGACCCACTAAAAGCAAAATGGAACCTTGTTTTTCCTTCTTGAGTTTTAAAACCGCTAAATGTTGAATAATGCGATCCTTGACTTCTTTTAAGCCATAGTGGTCGTCATCAAGGACTTTTCTCGCTTTTTCTATGTCGATTTCAATGCCTTTAAACTTACCCCAAGGCAAAGCGGTCAATAAATCCAAATAATTCGCCACGACACTTCTCTCAGCACTTTGAGGCGACAACGTTTCAAATTTGGCCGCTTCAGCGAGTGCCATCTTTTTCACATCATCCGGCATGTTAGATTCTTCGATCAGCGTTTGATAATCCTTTTTTGCATTGCCTTCCGGCATATCTTCATTGAGTTCTTCTTGAATCGCCCTTAGTTGCTCTCTTAAAAATGCACGTCTATAATTTTTATTCGCTTCCTGTGAGAATTTCTCGCTCATTTCCTTTTGAAACGCAAACATCTCACGTTGCCTGATAAGTGCGTCAATCAACTTAAGGCCTTTATCGCTATAAGATTTGGCTTCAAAAATATGCTGCTTGTCATCGATGGGCATGTTCATGTACTGAAGCAGAACGCCTGCCATCAGCTCGATGTCTTCGATTTCATCTATAAAGTGTACAAAAGGTTCAGCGCCTTTGAAGTAAATGCTGATTTCTTTGACCAATCCTTTTATATTCTTCATCATTTCATCATAAGGAAGTCCCTCCATGTCTGCGATCGTCGGTTCATAATCGAACTCCGCCTTAAGTAGTGAGCCCGTTTGGTAAAAGCGATCCACTTTAACTTTATCAATCGCTTTGACTTCCATCGTATAAAAATCATCTACGAGCACAATACTTCTCACCAGAAGAAGCACCCCAAATCTATAAAAATCTTTAACATCGTAATTTGTATCCGCACTGTGTTTTTTGACCGAAACACCAAGTGCAAACATCGAATCCTCGATCAAATCTTTTTCCAAATCTCGAGAAGGCTCTTTTCTGACTTTGATTGATACTTCATTTCCTTTGAATAGAACCATCTCTGCAATACCGAACACGTTCAATAGTCTCTTAGGTTCATGTGTTTTCATAATGCTCCTCCTCTCAATCATATTTATAGTACTAAAATAACAAAAAGGCTCCCTAAGTTCTAGCGAAGGATATGGCGAAATTGTAACGAAAATAATAATAAAAAACCTGCAAAGCTTGATAAAATCATAACCATGCAGGTTTTAACCGTTATATTTTCAAATCTATTTCATGAATCACGCCTGCGAGGCCACTGCTCTCCTTAAGATAGACACTTGACTCCCTGATTCTTGCGACCGTATCCGCGCCTTGTTTAACGTGGAACTGCGATGAAATATTGCCTAAATAGATTGCGCCTACATCGGCTTCTTTTAGACCAATCAGCGTTTTTTCACCAGATGGGCTCACGGTCCATATGCTAAGTGACTTAAAAATCGCGTCCGACTCGTCGATCCATCCATTTTTATCAGTATCATATGCAGCCAGTTCATCAAATCCACGACCCGTTTCTGGTCCAAAGAGTTCACTGCCATCATCGACGACCCCATTGCCGTTTTTATCAAACACAAGAAAACCGCTACCTGCAGCCAAATTCTTAAATTGATCGATGGTTCCGTCTAAATTTATATCCAGTTCAATCATATCCTCACCAAACGCGATGCCACGTCCGTCAAAATTGATAACCAGAGGGTCTTGCATCTTTGCACCGATTTCGATGAGCACTTCAGAGGATTCGTAATACGAACGCGCCATGTTTAGATTCACTTTGAAGTCAATCGTTCTTCCATCAGCCGTTTTTACGACACCTCTTGAACTGAAAGACATCTGCTCCGACTCTTGAAGCTCATGTCTAGCGGTGATGCGGATCCCAATATTGCCTGCATTAGGTCGCCCCGGATTCGCTACGGATACATTTGGCGCGCTTGATCTGGTGGCCTTCGCTCTAGATTCATCATCGAGTTTGACCACTTGCTGAAACTTGAATGTCTTCCCAGTCAAAGCGGAAAGCAATTTCTCAAGGAGCCTAATTTTCGCTAAATCCTCTTCAGATAAATGAAAGAGCTTGTCAAACTCAGTTTCTTCAGTACTTATTTCAGCACCAGAAAGGGACAGTGCCACTGGATTTTGGCTCGCAGCCCCAGCTTGCTGCTCGGGTGGATTCACTTTAAAAACGTGAATCGACGACTCGCTTTTCTCGATTCTACTATAAGAAGAAAATGCCTTCTGTTCCACTTCAAAATTAGTTATTTTCATGCATACACCTCCATGTGCATCCGTTAAACAGCATCCATACTATGTAAGAATATCGGCATATTCAAGTAACTTTATAAGAAATAAAATAAAACCACCCATAGGAAAAACCTATAGGTGGTGATGGTATAACCATTCTAAATTTGATATTGCTTCACTTTCCTATAAAGTGTTGCACGGCTTATACCAAGCGCAACAGCTGCCTTTTCGTGTCCTTCTCCACTGCGACCATAATAATCGAGTGCATTTGCGATGACTTCCTTTTCAAGCGCATCAATCGTACGAATCGTAGAACCGACTGATGATGCCATTCCCATTGACATAAGCCTCTTTGGCAAATGGCGAGGTTCAAGCATGCCGTCATCACAGACATTGACGGCGTATTCGATGGCATTTTCAAGTTCTCTCACGTTTCCTGGCCAATCGTGCGCAATCAACATCTTCACGAAAGAATCCGTCAGCTGTGGTACATCTCTCAGGAGCTTTTTGCTGCATTTTGAAACCAGAAATTCTGCAGTTATGAGTATATCATCATGACGCTCTCTCAAAGGTGGAATAATCACTGGAATCACATTCAACCTGTAATACAAATCCTGTCTGAATGAGCCTTCCACCACTTTCTCTTCAAGATTTCGGTGTGTCGCTGCGATTAACCGCACGTCCACATCTATCGAATGATCCGAACCCAAGCGGTCGATACGTTTCTCCTGCAAAACCCTTAATAATTTGGCTTGCAAATGTAACGGCATATCGCCGATTTCATCCAGAAACAGCGTCCCTTTATTTGCGAGTTGAAACTTTCCGGGTTTGCCTCCGCGACGCGCCCCTGTGAAAGCGCCTTCTTCATAGCCGAACAGTTCGCTTTCAAGCAAATGATCTGGAATTGCGGCACAATTTATGGCGACAAATGGTGCATTGTTGCGAGGGCTTGAGTGGTGGATGGCTCTTGCGAACAACTCTTTTCCAGTTCCACTTTCTCCGAGAATTAAAACAGTGGATGCCGTGTTTGCCACTTTTTTAGCTAGGGCCTTCGCCTCAAGCAAAGATTCCGAGTTCCCGATGATATGCTCAAATCCTGTCACTACGGCATCTGTCATCATATCGTTCACCGTGTTCATTACTTCTTCCATCGATTTGATCGTGATGATATACCCTTTAATGGATTGATTGACTTTTATGAGCGATAGATCGTAAACGCCTTCTACTCCACCGCTGAATGTATGAAAATGATTTCGAGCATTCTCTCTAGACAAAAGAACCGATCGCCATTCATCGCCATCCATAATTTGCGAGATGTGTGTCGCTTTCCCCGAGAAGACTTTTTTGAACTTGCGATTCGTCCTTAATATGTTGCCTTTTAAATCGATGGCGACAAGGCTTGTATCTAGGCTATCCACCACGACTTCAAGTTCCATCGCAAGAAGTTCCAGCGTCTCGTGACCCTCAAACTCTTTAAGCTTCGTCGCAATAAGATCCGCCATCCGCTCTAGAAACGACATAAGGTTTCCCTGGTTTTCGATCAATGCTTTTCTCTGTTCGGCTTTAAATGCGATAAGCCCAATCACGCCGATGGTCTTTCCGTCGAGCCGTATCGGGCAACAGACTTCAGCGTGTTCGTTGCACTTGTCTTTACAGTCACAATTGACACACGCCTGATGTTCTCCAGGGTTCTCTATGATAAAACCGAGCCCTTCATTTAATGCGTAGCTGAAAGCGGAATTCACACTGACGATTTCTCCGACGCTCTCGCTATATCGCCCCGTTCCTGCGAGCCTTACCCTATGGTCATCTACGATCGTCACATCGATGTTCACCACACTCGCAATCGCTTCACATATTAGCCTAACACTGGATACAATCTTCTGAAGTGACAAAAGCGCCTCCTATCTTAACCGTTTATTGTTTCATATACATCACGCGTATCGTATCTCTCGCCCATTTAACAGAAGTCATATACGCATCAAACAAAGTGTCTTCATCAATTTTGACCGAGTCGGAAAGTGATGACGTCAAGTCCCAGTCGCCCTGCTCATATGCTTTGACGAGCCTAAAGATAGGCATCAACTCACCTTCGTTTTTAATCAGCGTATCCTTAATGGACTGAGGGAGGGATATATCAGAAAGCGCTTCTTCCATGTTTTGATCTAAAATGGCATCAAGCGTACTAAATAGACCCATCATTGAGGCTTCATGCTTTATTTTTTTCAGTTTACAATGTAATGCGATCATTTCAGCAAATTTCGTCCTGACCAGAGAGAGCGTCATAAGCTCTTTCGGTTTGTTCTCACCGAGATCCTGAATCATCAAGATATTGATCCATCGTTCGATTTCTTTGAGTCCCATATAAGTTAATGCACGTTTTATGGAGTAGACGAGATCATCGCCCGCCCTAGCACTGATGATGCGCATCAAACGGTAGGCGAGATTGACATCCTTTTCGATGATTTCAGCCAAGACTTGATATGAAGGCTCTTCTTTTTTCAGTTCCGAAATAAGCCGTGCATACTGCGCTTTTGTAGACGATTTATGGTTCGATCTGCCCATGATTTTCGGCTTGCTGAAAAAATACCCTTGAAACAAACTGAAGCCCATCATTTTGGCGAGCTCAAAAACACCCACATCCTCGACCTTTTCTGCAAGCAACACTTTGCCTTGGCTGAGCGCTTTGTACACAGGTGTGCCAATCGTCTCTAGCGGCGTTTCCATCAAATCAAATTTAATGATGTCCGCATATCTGACAAGCGGGTAGTCGTCATAGCTTTCAATAAAATCATCAAGTGCGATTTTATAGCCCTTTTTCTTAAGTTCAATCACTCGATCGATTAAAGGTTGGTCTGCGACCACATCTTCGAGCACTTCGATAATCAATCGGTGACTTTCGATAAGTTCGGGTAAATCCGTCATAATAAATCCCGCATCAAAATTAATGAATGCGCGCTTGTCGTCCACGATTTCATCGATACCCGACTCGAATAGTCCACCTATGACACTTGCTGTAGCGTGTGTAGAAGAAATGCCATCGAACCCTATGGATTCACTTCCCGATCTGAATAAAAGTTCATAGCCGAAGACATCCATCGTTTTGCTAAATATAGGTTGTCTTGCAATAAACATGAATCACTCTCCTAAATGCTCTTATTTTTATGTAATTATAATATGTATCAACATCATATCATGACGGAAACAAACAGGCAATGATGAAGGAAATGATCAAGGGGTCGGACCCCCTGATNNTGATCAAGGGGTCCGACCCCTTGATTATTCTTAAATATACTTGGATTCGAATTTTTCTACCATCGCCATATATTTCTGTGCGACGCCTTTAATTTCCTGCTCTTTTTCAAACGCTTCGCATGAAGTGTTTATCGACTCTATCAACCCTTTATCAAGTGCGCGCTCTGCAAAAGGGTATACCACTTGGTCCTCTTTATCGATGTGTCTGTGCAAAAGATGCGTATACGAAACGGCATTCGCCACAATATCGACAACAGACTCGGCATTGCCTTCACGATGCAGCAAGAGCGCTTTTTCCAGTTCTGCCATATGAAGCCTACCTAAATCGTGTTCAACCATCATGCCGTGATTTACGAGCTTCTCAGCGGCAGGGCCACCGTGCTTGACCATCTCACTAAACAAAAAGTGCTCTTCCTTACCATGATGATGATGATCGGCATAAGATCTGACAAAATCGATCATCTCGGCGAAATCATCATAGTTCACTTCAGAAGTTAAAATGGCTTTGTAACTTGCTTTTCTAAGGACCGTTAACATGCGCTTAATGAGGACATGTTCTTCTACCATCAGTGCGATTCCGTTCATGCCGCCCTCCTAGTCAATATAAACTGAACGCCATCTTCGATCACAAGTTCAAACTCACCCATGACGAATCCTTTTAACCATTCAAGTCTTAGCGCATCGTAATTTTTAATGTCGCCGCCTACTGCATTCCAATATTCAGTGTGAATGCATATTTTCTTCACCCACACCATGCCTTTTTCATCAGCAGAAATCGGGTGATTCACTCTATCGCAAGGCATGCCTTCGAGCAAATAGTCATATATGGCCTTAAACATTTCATTTGGTGTTTTCATGCTGCCTTGATAGCGCTCATATGCTTTTTTCCCATTTTCATGGTATAGCGCTTTAAGCGATTCTAGGCTAACGGCCTCTTTGCTGATTATATGTGTCAAGACATAAGCCATTCTGTATTCCAAACTTTGAATTTTGGTTTGAAGCCATCCGTGGATGTTGCTGCCGTCGATCACTTCAGAAAGTTCCGAACGCTCTGGAGCGCCGAACTGATGCTCAGTGTAATGCTTGATCAGCCCAACATCTTCACCATTTGAAGCCATCAATCCATAAATCTCATCAAGTAAATTTTCATGCCACTGAATCTTGTTGTACAACCAGTAATGTATGGGTCCTAAAAATGCACTCATCGTTTCACCTACTCCTCTATACTTTGTAATGCGTCCATCAATTTTTCAATATTGAGTCCGTGTACCATACACGCCTCCGCGATCGTTTCCGCTTGTGCAGATGGGCAACCGACACATCCCATGCCAAAACTTTGAAGCACATCAATCGACTTTGGATTGCTTCTAACAAGTGAACCTATTGTCATATCTTTTGTAATCATATTTTCCTCCATTATTTTTGCGGTTAAAAAAACCTGCTTAGTCATACTTTCTAATATGACTATAACAGGTTCAAATTTTTGTTTCTGTATCCTAGGTTACGTTTATTCGATATAATCGATTTTTGATACAAACACTCTGACAATTTCAGGATCAAACTGCTTTCCCGAACAGCGCTCAAGTTCACCGAGAGCTGCCTCACGGCTCACCGCATCGCGATACGTTCGATTGCTGGTCATCGCGTCATAGGCGTCAGCGATGGCGATTACGCGAGATAAAAACGGTATTTTCGCACCGGTTAGCCCTCTTGGATACCCACTACCATCCCAAGATTCATGGTGAGCCAAAACATATTCGGCGATTTCTCCCAGCTCATTGACTGAACTTAGGATGCGGTAGCCTATTTCAGGATGCCTCTTAATTTCTTCATATTCTTCACGAGAGAGTTTGCCTGGTTTATTTAGGATTTTTTCGTCGATCGCCACTTTTCCTATGTCATGAAGCGTGCCCATCGCCTTTAGTTCACTTAGCTCTCTCGCAGATAAACCGAGCATTTCTCCGAGTTTTTGGCTTAGCGCACCCACACGCTGGCTATGTTGCTCTTCTCTTGCATTTTTTTCATGAAGCGTGTTGACGATGGCATAGACTGTGTTGCCACGGATCGATGGTGCGGCAAACAACTTGTTGCGATTCATGTAATCCTCTGCAATTTTTATGAGCAGCCTTTGCGATTCTTCAGGGTCAAACTGAATCGACCACCCCACCGATGTGGAGATTGCTACGCCATTTGTCTTTAAGTCCAGAAACAACCGCTTAATCTGACGTGACATGCTCTCCATCAGTTCATTGGTGACATTCGGACAAAGTATGCCATACTCGTCGCTTCCGATGCGTGCAATAATATTGCCACCATAACCAAAAGGCGCAAGACGCTCTGCAACATCGATCAATAATCGATCGCCGACATCGTGGCCAAAAGCATCATTTATGAGTTTCAGACCATTTATGTCCATGATGATAAAGCCAAGAGGCATAAAATCGGAATGTCTGTACTCAGCAAGCTTTGCATCAAAATAGCGCCTATTATAAAGCTGTGTAAGGTAGTCGTGATCGCTCATATAAGCGAGTTCACGTTCCCTTGATTTACGGTCTGAAATATCGGTGTATATCCCGAACCCACCCACGATCATATCGTCCATCCTCATGGGGACGCCTTGTATCGCAACTTCAAGTTCTGAACCCAATTTATTATAACGGATGCCTTCTGTGATGACTTTTGTCCCCTCAAAAACTTGCTTTGTGATTTTCTGTGCTTCATCAAGCTTTTTCGCAGGCATAACAAATAAATCCAAGTTGTTGCCACGCATCTCATCAAGGTGATACCCAAACATTTTCACGAATTGATGGTTGACGTCGATGACGTTGTGTTCATGATCAAACATAACAACCGCATCATGTGCATTTCTAAAAAGCGATTCAAAATTCAGTTTTTGCTTCGTTAATTCCTGTTCAAGCGCATATAACTGCCCTAATGTGGCTTCGAGTTCGACCATGACTTCTTCTAAGTGTTGGTCGTCATCTGAAATCTTGAGCATCGCTTCACTCGATCTCGCCCATAAATCCTTAAATTTATCCATACATGCGATTCCTCATCTCATATTGTCTCATTATTCTGAATTTTCCATCTACAATTCCATTATACCAAAATTTCTAGTGACATAAAGATTTTTCTTGCGTTTTTGCATGAAATAAAAAACATGCCCAAATCAAGAGACTTGGACATGTCTAAAATAGACACTTCTTTAAATATTAAACAACCATTTAAACGCTTCTGGAAAACGACGCGCCCACGCAAGTTCGTTATGAACCGCACCTGCTTCGACGACCACACGCACGTCATCACGCGGCACCCCTAACTCGATGAGTTGATTTTCAAGTGCCAGTGTGCCATCCACGTAGATGTCTTTGAAGTTTTCGATTTTTTCGTTGCTCGTCTCATTTGTGCCTATATCCAGATACCACCTAATTGGTAACGTTAAGTTCACTTTTTTCATGTGTTCATGCAGCGCATGATCCGCAAACCAAGCTGCCGTGGAGAAAGCACCCACTTTACTGAACACTTCAGGGTACTCCGCACCAAGATAAAGTGAGATGAAACCGCCCATTGAGCTCCCTGCGACTGCAGTGTGTTCGCGATCCGGGATTGTGCGGTACTTAGTATCGATCAAAGGCTTTAGCGTCTTAACGATAAACTTGCCATACGCGATGCCTTCACCACCGATATCCCGTGAAAATTCACCTAACGCCTTGAGTTCATCTGCGCGTTCGGACACCCATGGTGAATATTCGTCGAGACGTTCGAGACCAGGAGAATTGTCGACACCAACGACGATGACGCCCTCATACCCATGCAACACCATTATTTTTTCGATCGAAGTTTGCACATCCCATA
>DMYC01000331.1 GCA_003482695.1 Clostridiales bacterium UBA8960 | reverse complement strand
TCCCCCGCCTCAGTGACGACGCGGTAAACGTCCTTCGACTGTGACAGCACTCTCCCAATATATAACCCCTCATTTTGAAGGGCTTCATTAAACATGGATATAGTCAGTCCAAACTTCTTCATGGCTTCATAATGCATGGCGTGCACCTCCGATCTCGTGAAGTGGAAACGCAGGCCTTGCAAGTGGCCCTAGTGCGATGGACATAAGCTTTACTGGATTGTCATCCGCAGCGATTCGATTCGAACTCAAATGACCGCATTTGCTGCATCTGAAAACGATCGCCCATTCGCCGTTTTTTCTGACCCATACACTGATGGGTTCCATGATACCGCCACAATTTGCCGCCCTATCGCCAGGTAGATTGTCTACATGTACGCTATTTAAGCAATTTGGGCAATGATTTCTGTGGTGACTTCCAGCGCCCTCAGGCACAACAAGGCATCCACAACTTTTACATATGAAATTTTCATAACATGCTTCTTTTTGATAATTGTTTTTCTCTCTACTTGAGTATTTCAACTTAAGTGCCTCCTAAAGTTTTTTAAGCTTTATGGGAGACTCGAATAATATTATTTTATGCAAGTCCCCCGGACTACTGCACTCTCATTAGATTTTTTAGACATAAAAGAACTCCTTTCTACTGGTTCAATACAATTTTAAAGTTGCCAATATGGCAACTCTATTATAGCAAATATTCTCACAACTTAAATATTAAATAATTGTTTCATAGATAAATAAAGCTAAAAATTCTCGACATTCTGAATATAAGTCAGATAAAGCCCATCATCAATCTCACTGACGACAAAATACTGACCGATGAGCCCGTTTTTAAGACGGATCATTTGATCAAAAACCGATTTGTCTGTATTCGTGTATCGATACAAGGCAAACACGACTTTACTGCCATCGTATGCGTTGAAAGCGTTGGCCAGCCCGTATGGAATATTGCCTTCGACCTCTATCAAATCTTCTAAACGGCTATACGTTTTTATGTATTCGATGGATATGTGACGCGCTCCATACCCATTGTCATAATGCTCAATAAAACGATGGATGACAGCATCACTATATTTTTCATGACAAAGTTCGTTCAATTTCTCATAGTCCCCACTGATCTCAAGCTCAATTTTATCCGCAACTATTTGCTCGACCTCCGAGTGAATGCTTGTATTCATTACAAAAGTACGCGCTTCAACTTGACTTGCATCATCACGACTTGTCGCTTCATCATAATCACCTATGCGTTTACATGCTGTTTGCGTCGACAATAGCAACACCACCAGCAACACAACTCCATAACGTTTCATTTACATCACCTCATTCACATCATACCCTTTTAAGGCCAGGTTGTAACCCCGTATAAAAGCGGGAAGGATAAATGTGGAAAAAAATCCCCAAATCTATTGATTCAAATAGATTTGAGGATTTTATCACATAATCTCTTTATTGAAATGTCCGCGCGTATCCGTTTCTGGATTAAAGGCCGGTCTATCCACTTCACCACTTAACTTGCCCATGGCTATGCTTATCAGTTTTTTAACCTGCTCTTTGGATTCTACCGTGAAGTTTAATCTGAACGCCTCAACGCCTTTTATGTTTTGAAGCTCATCCAAAAGATTAAGGTTCTTTCCGTTAAGAAGCGTCACCGAGCAATCCTCATGGGTGATGATCGGGAACGTGCCATGCTCATCTTTGATCTCGTATTGCTTAATTCTGCAGATACCGCATTGACCCATTTTTTCCAGCGGACAATACTTCGTGAACATAAGTGGCGCTCTGCCGTACACGATCATCTCCAGCGCTGGGTGCCCGTCATTTTCTTTATAATATGCACTGATCAAATCGTCGATCTGATTTTTATTGAGCTCGTATGACAATGTAACCCGTTTCGCCCCCAACTTATAAAGCGTATGGCAACTCGTTGAATTCACCACATTTAGTGAATAGTCCGTAACAAAAGGATTCGTGTCCTTGTAATGGTGGATGCCGCCATAACCGCCAAGCAGCACCAGGCCATCCATATCCGAATACTCGACTTGGTTTCTTCGAACGGTGTTCTCGAAATAGACATCCTTTATAC
Source organism: Clostridiales bacterium UBA8960 (assembly GCA_003482695.1). Lineage (GTDB taxonomy): Bacteria > Bacillota > Clostridia > Peptostreptococcales > Acidaminobacteraceae > Fusibacter_C. Next base: position 1,714 of record DMYC01000331.1, on the reverse strand, counting down.
CTGCGCTCACACAAGCGTCATACTGCTCTTTCGTCGTGACTGAGGCTGTAAGGTAAGGCTTTTCAGGTGTAAAGCCGATTTTTTCTTTTATATTTGGCGCTTTAATTCTATTCTTTTGGCTGTTGATTTTCAGATCATATAAGCCTTCTACAATATCGCGTCTCGCTGCATTTAGCAACTTGGCTGGAATAAACACACCATATTCCTCAAAATCCACTTGCCCCAGCTCAAATATCGTGTCATTTAACCTCGATAGTTGCTTGATGATGTGGTCTTTGTTCGATGGATTATTGATGGCTTCGCTGAGCACTTCATCGCTTTCATAGTGATAGCTATGGCCTAATCCTTCCGCATCAATCACCATCTTTGAGTTTGGATAAGCATGTACTTTCACATTCAGTTCAAAGCGCTTAAATTCTTTATCAGATGATGATTCCAGCATTTTGTAAAAGGCATAGTCCTTCGTTAAATAGACCAAATCTCCTTTTGAAAGCTTTTCTTTGATTTTGATGTAGCAGACTTTGTCTGCTTTGTTGATTAAATTGTCTTCTTTATCGTACAGTTTCACGACAGATACGATAACGTCTTCATTGTCATGGCTGATTCTGACGATATCGTTTTGACTGAGTGGACGTTTAAGCGTAATTTCATACATGTCTTTCACGATCTTACTGATATAGCCAATCTCAAAACCAAAATTGTTTGGTCTTTGAACGTTTGTGATCTCTTTTTTATCTTCGTGAAACAGATAGCCTTTTGTGAATGTTCTATTGAACGTTTTACTCAAGTCGTCTTTATCTTCTGCAGTAACTTTATGATCAAGGGCCATGCGATACTTTGACACGACGTTTGCGACGTAAGCGGGCTCTTTCATTCGACCTTCGATTTTCAATGAATCAATTTCTCTTAAATCTTCTATAAACTCAATCGTATTTAAGTCTTTCGTCGACAGGATATAGTTCTTCCCTATTACCTTGTCCGTGGTCCGATCTATTAGCTCGTATTCCTTACGGCACGATCCGACGCATCTTCCGCGATTTCCGCTTCGGTAGCCGATCAATCCCGACATCAGGCAGTTTCCTGAGTACGAAACACATAAAGCCCCATGAACAAATATCTCCAGTGGGATCTGAGCGGCTTTTCTGATCTCTTTTACTTTTTCTATGCCCACTTCACGCGAAAGCACGACACGATCTGCACCAAGCTCTTTAAACAGTAAAGTGCCATCCAAATCGTCGATGCCCATTTGTGTTGAACAATGCACTTCCATATCAAGAAAAGTATTAAAGGCATAATCAAAAGCAGCCAAGTCTTGTACGATGATGCCATCTACACCAATCTCATTTAGCGCATGCATCTGCGCTTTCATCTCTTCTATTTCACTTTCGCAGACAATGGTGTTCATCGTGACATAGATTTTTACATTTCTAAGGTGTGCATATGCGACAGCCTCTTTTAAAGCATCCAAATCAAAATTGGATGAGTATGCGCGTGCACCAAACTTCTGCATGCCCAAGTATATTGCGTCACAACCATTGGAAATCGCAGCCTTTAAAGCTTCCATACTTCCTGCTGGTGCTAATAATTCAGTCATTTCTTCCTCCGTACCAATCGCTATAAAGCGCAAAGTGTTGCATTTGTCATAGTACATTATAACAAGTCAAAGCACACAACACAAGAAGAGTTAAGGACCCCAGTGAGTAATGGTACCGGG
>DMYC01000341.1:7774-8936 GCA_003482695.1 Clostridiales bacterium UBA8960 | reverse complement strand
CCAATTTCAAACCAAAACACCAGCGATAACGAGCGCTGGTGTTTTATTTTTCAGCGTCATTTTACCTTAGGCAAATGAACAAGCACCGCCATCACGACAAAATCGCGGGACTCAAGTCCCTATTAGTTGCCTTTTTAGCACTTTATTAGAATAACACAAGTATTATGTCATTAAAGGTGATAATATAACAATTAATGTTTCAAATTTGTAATTATTTCAATTTGTTTTAAAGTAAAGGAGAGCTTATGAAAAATTTTAAAACGTATGTTGTTTCAATATTAGCGTTTACAATAATTCTATCCAGTTCATTAACATATGGCCAGTCATTTAATGGTTATGCTTATAAAAATGTTGCGCCATGGTATGAAATCGGCGTCAAAGAAGCTGAAGCTTGGAAAGTGATTCCTGAACGTTTTAGAAAATTGTCAATGGATCAACCGATTACTCGTGGCGAATTTGCCGAGTCCATCGTGCTTGCGTACCTCAGTTTGACTGGTAAATTGCCAGAGGATTGGGACGGGAACCGTTTTACCGACAAGCCCAATGCCTATGCAAATGTTGCCAGTACACTAGGCCTCGTTTCAGGATATGACGACGGATCTTTCAGATCGAGCGGCCTTATTAAAAGGGAAGAAATGTTTGCGATGATCTATAAGCTTATCGCTAAACTTGATGAAAGTGGCGTCGCGGAAGCATTGTCAACAGACGAGGTTTTGGCTTATTTTGCTGACGCAATGCAAATCAGCGCATGGGCGAAAGATGCGACTGCTCTGATGGTGAGTCGCGAAATCGTTTCGGGAACGGACAAAAAAACGCTCGAACCTAAGCAAAACACAACGCGTGCACAGGCTCTTGTCATCCTTAACAATGCGCTAAAAACACTTAGCGATGGTCCGGTATCCAGTCGTACGATTGACAGATCATACAAAGCATTTTTGGAGACGGCATATAATAAAAATAATGCGGAAAAAAATGTAGCTGAGCCTGTGGCTTCTGTGGAAGTCGTGGCCACTAAAGGGTTTAACATAGATAGTTTATACGCAAATGCTGTTGAGCCAGAGGCTTCTACAACACCTGTTATAAGCCGTGGTGGAAGACGAGATTTTAGATCGCTGGAAGAAATATATACGCCAGAAGAGATGCTCGTGATGCTTGGCAACAA
>DMYC01000341.1:1673-7657 GCA_003482695.1 Clostridiales bacterium UBA8960 | reverse complement strand
ATCGCAGATACAGTCAAGTCGATTTTCAAAGACATTTATGAAGGCCCAGAAAAGTTTCCGATTAAAGACGTCGGTGGCTATTCGTGGCGACCAAGCCCGACTTCTGAACACCGCTGGGGATTGGCGATTGATATCAATGCAACCGAAAATTATATGATACGCAAAGATGGCACCGTCGTTGCTGGTTCATTTTGGTTGCCAGGCGACAATCCGTACTCCATGAGACCGGATGGCGATGTTGTCAGAGCGTTTAAAAAGCACGGTTTCACATGGGGTGGCGATGCTTGGCCGATGAGCAACGACTATATGCATTTCTCGTTTTTAGGTGAGTAGTTTGGCTGATTAACTCGCCAGAAATTGGGTATTCACATATATGTACTCAATTTTTGTACATGGGAGGTGCGAATCGTGAGATTAGACACACGTTATTTTGGTGAACTGGATATTCCAGATGACCATATCATTCACTTCGCCAATGGGCTTCGAGGCTTTGAGGATCATAAACTATTCGCTATCATCAACAATTATGATACGGAAGAACCGGTACCATTCTTTTGGTTGCAGTCTCTAAAAGATCCAGAATTGGCGTTCGTGTTAACAGTGCCGTTTATTTTTAAACCCGATTATGCCTTTGATCTCCCCGAGGATACAGAGCAGATTCTTCGTATTTCTGAAAACTCTGAACTCGGTATTTACAGCATCGTCACTATACCAGGAGAGGTCAAAGACTTCACTTACAACTTGATGGGACCGATCGTTGTGAACTATTCTACGCGAGAAGGCGACCAAGTTGTACTTTACAATGACAATTTCAGTTTGCACGAGCATTTTAGATCATAGCAAACGGATCCATTTATTTTATCGTTTTTAAAGGCGCATCTTGCGTCTTTTTTTTGTAGATAAAACATGGACCGAAGGATATAATAGATTCATAATAAATATGAATGAATGGGCGATGTGTCCATTCATTTTTTATTCAAATTAAGCCTTTGTCACAGCCGTGTGAACAAATTGTAAATAAATTTTGTAGTTTTATGTAACATTTTGTAGGTTTATGTAGGTATAGTAGTATAACTAAGGAGTACTATGTACTTGTATGCGAACATTTAAATGATGTTTGGGGGCATACAAAAGGTTGTTGAAAACTAAATTATGAGTTGAGCAGGAGGATTTTATGAAAAAAGCATTATCGTTGTTACTTATCCTGATGTTGATGTTCACATTAGTCACAGGCTGTGCAAAGCAAGAAACGCCAGCGACTACAGAAGCACCAGCAACTACAGCTGCGGCTGAAACAACTGCAGCAGCAACTGAAGCAGCAGATCCTGAATTCAATAACGTGTTCGTTAACATCGGTACTGGCGGAACAGCTGGTACGTACTTCCCACTTGGTGGCGCGTTCGCAGAAATCTGGAACAACAACATCAAGGGCATTAACGCAACTGCACAATCAACAGGCGCATCTGTAGCAAACATCAACTTGCTAATCGATGGCGAAGTTGAAGTGGTTATCGTTCAAAATGACACCGCTTACTATGCATTCAATGGCGAGAAAATGTTTGAAGGCGCTGCATTTGACAAACTTAGAGGTTTAGCAACACTTTACTCTGAGCCACTTCAAATCGTTACAACAGATCCTAACATCAAATCAGTAGCAGACCTTAAAGGTAAAAATATCGCAGTTGGCGCGATCGGTTCAGGCGTTGAAGCAAACGCAAGACAAATCATCGCAGCAGCAGGTATGGATTTCGAAAAAGACATCAACCCTAAATTCTTATCATTTGCTGAAGCTTCTTCAGGTCTTAAAGATAAGCAAGTTGATGCAGCATTCTTAACAGCTGGTATCCCAACAGCTGCGATTCAAGATTTATCTGCACAAAACGATGTATTTATCGTTGCAATCGAAGGCGATGTCGCTGCAACACTTAAAAACGACTACCCATTCTTTACAGACTTCATTATCCCTGCAAACACTTACAAGGGACAAACTTCAGACGTTCAATCACTTACAGTTAAGTCTATGCTTTGTGTATCTTCAGAAATGTCTGACGACTTAGCTTATGCACTTACGAAGCAAATTTACGAAAACCTTGATAGAGTAATCTTAGCTCACAACGTTGGTAAGTTCATCACTAAGGAAACTGCTGACGAAGCGATGCCTATTGAAATGCACCCAGGCGCATTTAGATACTTTAACGAATAATATTTAAAGTTATATAGAGAGAAGGGAAGTTTTGATCAGAAAAGTTGTCATCATAGCACTCAGTTTGATATTAGTGGCAATCTTATTGTTCACAGGAATGAAGGAACGCACGGTTTTGATTCTTGAAGAGCAAAAGTCGGGTGAGAAACATGTGTTTTATCCGGCGGACGGACTGTTTGAACTCGGTTATACACACTCCGTTTTGCTGACACCTGTGGATGAGTTTTTTTCAATCAATGCACAAAATGACCTCATACTCCAAAAGACCATTTATGAGTCTTTTGGAGTAGGTCTTCCCTATGAACAACTGGAAGATACGGATTTTGAGATAATAGAGGGTAAGTTTATTTTATATTTGAATCGAACATTTGAAACAATAAACATGGTCATCTCACCCATACCGAAACACACGATTACGGTGAATGGCGAAACAAGTTATATTACGGAATTATTCAGCGAAGATACTATCATCGTTGGAAGTGAAGCATTTGAAAAGATCATCAGTTCTGATGAAGGTAGACTTAATAACACGCACATTATTAAAATTTATGCAATCCGAAAAAAAGTATTTCTAATCGGCAACTTTCAGGTTGTGTTATAGGAAGGAACGGTGTCATGTCTGACTTAAATGAGAAAAAACCAGTGATAGATACGTCTGCGGACGAGCTACTCAGAAAATATGACAAAGGTTCAGACTATAGGGTTCTAAGCGGGATTCAAGGAAAATTACTCATAGGTTTACTTGGAGCTTTTTCTTTGTTTCAGCTGTATACGGCGATTTTCGGTGTACTAGACGCGATGTTGCAGCGTTCGATTTCCCTTGCGTTCGGACTTACCCTAGTCTATATTTTGTACCCATCATCAAAGAAATTTTCTAGAACAAAACTTCATCCGTTTGATGTGTTCCTCGCGGGTGTTGCGGCGTTTGTTTGTCTATATGTCTACTTTAACTATGCCGAACTCGTCTTTAGAGCGGGTCGTGTGAGTCAAACAGATATGATCGTAGGGGTTATAGCGATTTTGTTGGTACTTGAAGCAGCGCGTAGAGTCATCGGTTGGCCGATGGTCATCATCGCACTTGTGTTTATCGCTTATGCGTTATTTGGCCGATATATTCCTGGTCCACTTGCGCACAGGGGTGTAAAAGTACCAAACCTTGTTCAGCATTTGTATTATACGACAGAGGGCATCTTCGGTTTACCGATCGGCGTTTCCTCCACGTTTATATTCATGTTCTTACTTTTTGGCGCTTATCTTGGTAAAACGGGTATGGGCGAATTCTTTATCGATATATCGAATTCCATTGCTGGCGCTGCACCTGGTGGCCCTGCAAAAGTTGCGGTTATCTCATCAGCGACAATGGGTACTTTATCGGGTTCTTCAGTCGCAAACGTCGTTGGTACAGGTAGTTTCACCATACCGATGATGAAAAAGCTCGGTTATAAACCAGAATTTGCGGGTGCCGTCGAGGCAACTGCTTCCACTGGTGGACAGCTCATGCCACCGATCATGGGTGCTGCAGCGTTCCTTATGGCAGAGTTCACGAACACACCATATGTCAATATCATAGCAGCCGCTGTTATTCCGGCGCTCCTATACTACTTTGGCGTGTGGGCAGGTGTGCATTATGAAGCTAAGAAGCAAGGGTTAAAAGGTATGCCGAAAGATCAATTGCCTAAAGCGGGTAAGGTTATAAGAGAACGTGGTCATTTGATGCTTCCGATCATTATCGTTATCTATCTTCTTGTTTCTGGATATACACCAATCAGAGCGGCACTTGGCGCTATTGCATCATCAATCATCGTGTCATCGTTTAGAAAAGATACGAGATTGTCGATTAAGGAAATTTTAATGGGCCTCGTAGACGGTGCAAGAAGTGCAATAACGGTTGTAGCTGCATGTGCGACGGCGGGTATCATCATCGGCGTTGTAACTCAAACAGGTTTAGGCCTTAAAATGGGTTCACTTCTCGTTAGTATCGCAAATGGCAACTTGTTCTTGACGTTGGTCTTCACGATGATCACTTCAATTATTCTAGGTATTGGCGTTCCAACGACGGCTAACTATGTTATCACGTCGACGATCGCAGCACCTGCACTTGTTATATTAGGGGTTCCAGTTCTTGCAGCGCATATGTTTGCATTCTATTTCGGCATCATCGCAGACGTAACGCCTCCAGTTGCACTTGCAGCTGTGGCAGCGTCCGGTGTGGCAAAATCCGAACCGATGCGAACGGGTCTTCAAGCCTCGCGACTGGCAATAGCAGCCTTTATCATTCCGTATATTTTCGTCTATAGCCCAGAGCTATTGATGATTGACGTTACGTTTTTCCACTTAGTATTCATCGTTGCAACTGCACTTATTGGTATCATCGCAGTAGCATCAGGTCTTACTGGATACTTTAGAACAACCATGAATCCAGTTGAACGCGTCGCGTTTATGGCTGGAGGCGTCATGCTCGTTACAACAAGCTTGTTATTCAATGGCATCGGTACAGTCATCTTAGCTGCGACGATTCTATTTCAGATTAAAAAGAGCAGAAGTTTAGCGATTGCTTAATTAGGTTCACCCTTCTTAATTTAAAATCATGGGATTTGATTCCCATGATTTTTTTTTGTCAAAAGTTAAGGGCGTGACCAGGGTGGGGAGTGATCAGGGGGTCGGACCCCATGATCATAATGATCACGGGGTCCGACCCCCTGATCACTCCTGGACAGTATATCCATCATCATGGTTTAGTTCACATAATTTAACTTTTATGATATAATGCTCTTTGTGAATATAACATGTAGGAGAATAAATTTATGCCAATTGCATTTGAAAACTCACCTGAATTTGACTTACATAGCAGCATACATGCATCACCGATCATAGATCAGTATCAAACTGAAAATCAAATAATATCTGGGGATATCAGTTCGGTCTATATGGTTCGAAACCGCTTCACGAACGAGCGTTTCACTTTAAAAGCCATTAGAAAAACGGATGGCATCACATTTGATTTTAAAAGGCTCATCAAACTCAAGCATGAAAATATCGTAACGATGTCTGCGCACTACGAAACTGAAAAATTTCACTACATTATTAAGCCCTATGTTGAAGGCATGGATTTACATAAATACATTGAGGCAAATGGACCACTTAATCTTCAAAAAGTTGGCGCTCTCACCAAACAGCTCATCTCCGCGTTCAAATACCTTCATGACAGGTCAGAACCTTTGATTTTTAGAGATCTAAAGCCATCAAATATCATCGTGGAGGACGACTCAACCGATCGAGATTTTAAAATTACGCTGATTGATATCGAAACGATGCGCCAAACGGGCAACACAAAACGTGCAGACACGTTCTTTGTCATGTCTCACGGTTACACATCACCTGAGCAGTATGGCTATCGTCAAACGGATGTGCGTTCCGACCTCTTTTCACTCGGTGCAACTCTTTATTTCGCCGTAACGGGTAACGAACCCAGCATCAAGACTGACATCATGAAGTCGTGCCTCGAGAAAAATCCGGTCATCAACAAGCGCCTTGCACTCGCTATTGAGCGCTGCTTAGCCTTTGACCCGGAAAACAGATTCAAAGACATATTTGCATTTGAACGCGCACTCAAGCACACGGATTACTTGCCGCTTATACGTAAAAACAGCCTTGTCCTTGCGACAATCTTGTTCTTGACACTTGGCATATCATTCGCCTTTAGTTATGAAACTTTGCGCGAGATTCGTTTTTCAAATAATGATCAAGGCACCATCGCTGAAGCAGAATCGTCTAATGAACC